>CAUJFT010000043.1 GCA_963169475.1 Bacteroidota bacterium
AATTATTTCGTTGTATTTTCTAATAACCCCAAAATCATATTATCATGAAAAGCATAGCACCAACACCTAAAAAAAATATCCAAAGCAATCCAATTATTCGGTACATTCCGGAGTTTTCTATGTTCAGAAATAAGAATATTGGACTATTATTAATTAGTATTGCCGTATCTAATCTAGTAACTCACAGTCTATTAAATCGGAGTTTACTAAAAAATCTATTTCCAGAAAGTTCTCATAGGCTATACCTTTCTGACAAGGCGGGTTTTTACGTTTCGGATATTCTGGCTTTCGAAGAAAAAGTTAAAGAAATATCCCATAAATTAGAAATTCCACCAGATTGGTTAATGTCTGTGATGTATTCAGAATCGCGATTTGATGCAGGTGCAATCAACTTCAAAGGAAGTGGCGCAGTAGGGTTAATCCAATTTATGCCTTCTACTGCTACGGAATTGGGTACATCAACTACTCATTTACAAAGGCTTACACATATCGGACAATTATCGTATGTATTTCAATATTTGAATAATATTAAATCTAAATATGGAAAATTTGATAGTTTGACTAAACTATATTTGGCTATTTTGTATCCCAAAGCAATTCCGGAAAATGCTTGTTTTGTTCTATATTCCAAACCATCTATTTCTTATAAACAAAATTCAGGATTAGATGAAAATAGAGATGGTTCCGTTACAGTAGATGATATAGATAAAAGAATGCTGCGGGTTTTTCCACAAGCATATATGATAAAGAGTGCGTATAATCAATGAGTTAGATAAGCATTACAAGGAGTTTGTCTTTTCACGAAAATACCGTTAAATGGGAAAATCCATTTAACGGTATTTTTATATTTTTCACTAAAAAATATTTAAGAACAGATAATCTGTATTTTAAATAAGTTACCTCCTGCATTATCCTGAAACCAAACAAAAATGCTATAAAAAAATACAAAAGAGATTTATTCATTTTAAAAAACCGAAAGAAACCAAAAAGGTTTCCAACAACCAAGCCGTTTTTTATTCCATAATATTATATAATGCGTTATCGTACAACGACTTAAGGTATTCTACAGTTCCGATTAGCTCTCCATTTACAATCACATTCTCTCCGTTTACCCTCCCAATTGGACTATAAGGAATCCCACAAGTTTGCATATACAATTGGAAATCAGCGTTTTTGTCTGGTCTAACACTAACAACTGCCCGCCCACCAGCTTCTCCATACAATGCCATATCTGTCCGCATATCAGTAGAAGTATGTAAATCAAACCCTATCATTCCGGCAAAAGCACTTTCTAACACCGACACAATTAACCCTCCATCAGACACGTCATGTATAGAAACCACAAGCTCTGTACCTCTCATTCCCAAAATACAATCTTGCAGAGCCTTCTCTTCTTGAAGGTTTAAATAGGGGGCGGGACTATATTTTACCCCGCAATAACTATATAA
The DNA here is from genome assembly GCA_963169475.1 of Bacteroidota bacterium. Lineage (GTDB taxonomy): Bacteria > Bacteroidota > Bacteroidia > J057 > J057 > JAAFHL01. Next base: position 1,449 of record CAUJFT010000043.1, read on the forward strand.
ATATTCGGAAGACCCAAAGTCGCTTTCGTTTTTACCAATAAGATAGATATAATCCCCCGCTTGGCGCAATGACATTGAAAACCTGTCTGTATTGATGTTTTCTATCAAGCCCACCATTCCAATAGTGGGTGTAGGGAAAACCGGTCCATCTTCTGACTGATTATATAAGCTTACATTTCCACCCGTAACCGGAGTTTCAAACATCTCACAAGCTAATTTCATGCCCTTTATTGCTTCTGCAAACTGAAAATAAACCTCCGGATTATGGGGATTGCCAAAATTGAGGCAATTTGTAACCCCAATAGGAATCCCTCCAGCACAAACGATGTTTCTTGCGGCCTCTGCTACAGCAAGCGCGCAGCCCGTTTCGGGGTTACTAAAAACATATCTTGAATTACAATCTGTAGTAACAACAAGGGCTTTATTCGTTCCTTTTACTCGAACCACCCCTGCATCTGAAGGGTTATTTGTAGTATTATTATCAGTTCCTACCATTGAATCATATTGCTGAAAAATCCATTTTTTAGAGGCTATAGAGGGGCGAGTAAGCAAAAACTCTATCACCGTCCTTTGTTTTTCAGGTACACTGATTTTTTGGGGTGAAAACTGTCTGATTTTTTGAAAATATTCAGGTTCTCTCTGTTCTCTGACATAAACGGGTGCGCCACCTCCAAGTACTAAGGATTCCGCTGGCACTTCAGCAACTTTTTCGTCGTTCATAAAATAACGTAACATTGTAGAATCTGTTACCACTCCAATTTGGGCGTAGGGAATTTCCCACTTATCCCATATTTTAGTTACCGCATCTTCTTTTCCTTTTTCAAGAATGAATAACATTCTCTCTTGCGATTCAGAAAGAAGGATTTGCCAATCTTCCATATTTTTTTGGCGAACGGGTACCTTATCTAACCAAACATCCATTCCAAGTCCCGCTTTTGCTGCGGTTTCGGAAGTGGAGCAAGTAATTCCGGCAGCTCCCATATCCTGAAGTCCTACCACTAATCCCGTTTCTATGGCTTCAAGGGTGGCTTCGAGTAGAATTTTTTCTGTGAAGGGGTCTCCGACCTGAACAGAGGGGAGCTTTTCTTCGGAAGCCTCCGAAATATCTTCCGAGGCAAAGGTTGCTCCATGTATTCCGTCAGTACCTGTAGCAGAACCCATAATAAAAACGGGATTTCCCACACCATCAGCAATTGCTGAAACCGTTTTACCAGCCTTGACTATCCCTACTGACATGGCATTTACCAGCGGGTTTGTATTATAGCAACTATCAAAATATACTTCTCCGCCTACCGTAGGAACGCCAAAAGCATTTCCATAATCTCCTATTCCCTTCACAATTCCCTTTAATAGATGCCGCGTTTTGGGTACATCCGGATTTCCAAAACGAAGAGAATTGAGGGCAGCAACGGGGCGCGCGCCCATCGAAAAAATATCTCTATGTATCCCTCCTACCCCGGTAGCTGCTCCTTGATAAGGCTCAATGGCAGAAGGGTGGTTGTGGGATTCAATCTTGAAAGCTACTGCAAGCCCATCTCCAATATCCATCAGTCCCGCATTTTCCTCTCCGGCACCTTTCAGCACCCTAGCTCCTGTTTTAGGAAGGGTTTTTAATTGAAGAATAGAGTTTTTATAGGAGCAATGCTCGCTCCACATTACTGAATAAATACTTAATTCCGTAAAATTTGGGGTTCTGCCAAGAATTTCACATATTTTTTCAAACTCGGAAGCAGATAATCCCAATTGTTTTGCGGTCTCTACAGTAACTATAATCATGGTATAACTTTTTTATTTGCCGGCAAAGTTAGGGATTTTATTGGTACAAAAATAGAGAAGGGGAAAGAAAATTTCCCACTTCTGCTTTAATGCAAAAAATACATATATTTTTATCTTCCGTAGAGGAATAAAAAATTTCTTATAAACCTATACTCCTATTTTTAGGACAAAGCACTTAATCCCTGCGCTAATCGCTCCACTCCCTTTTCTAGCTCCGGAATAGAATAGGCATAAGAAATTCGGAGGTGCTTACTCGTCCCAAACGCCGAACCTGGGATTACTGCTACCCCGCAATCAATCAAATAAAGGCAGAGTTCGTCAATATCCTTTATCTTATCTCCGGCGGGGGTTGTTTTTCCGATAAATGTACTTACCTCCGGATAAAAATAAAATGCTCCGTCCGGAAGGATACACTTTAGCCCCTCAACGGCATTAAGGCGCGGATAAACAGAGTCTCTTCTCTGACGAAAAGCCTCCCGCATCTCAAACACTGCATCCATGGGTCCATTTAGTGCGGCAACCGCCGCCTTTTGGGCTATAGAATTTGCACCCGAAGTAACCTGCCCTTGTGCTTTTTCAGACAGATACATAATATCTTTGTTATAGGAAGCCATATAGCCTATACGCCAACCTGTCATTGCGAACGACTTGGAAAGCCCGTTTATCACAACACATCTTTCAAACACAGAAGGGAACTCCGCAATACTCACATGCTTTTGATTAAAAGCGATGTGTTCATATATCTCATCTGTAACAATGATAACCTCTGGATATTTTTCTAATACTTCTACAATTTCTGCTAGCTCCTCTCTGCTGTACATGCTTCCGGTTGGATTGCTTGGCGTACAAAAGACCAGCATCTTAGTGTTTTGGGTGAGAGAAGCCGCCAATCTTTTGGCAGAGATTTTAAACCCGTCTTCAATCCCACATTCTACTTGGGTAATATTCGCACCTGCAATCGTAAGCATATCAATATAAGAAACCCAACAAGGCGTAGGGAGTACCACTTCATCTCCTTTGTTCAGCACTGCATTAAAGACATTAAATAAACATTGTTTTGCCCCTGTAGAGACAATGACATTTTCGGTCTTGAAATTAAGGTTGTTTTCTCTTGAGAACTTAGCGGCAACAGCAGCCCGAATGTCGGGATACCCCGCGACGGGGGAATAGTGAGTAATATTGTCCTTTAGTGCCTGAATTGCTGCTTGTTTAATGTGTTCTGGCGTATCGAAGTCCGGCTCTCCCAATGTAAGTCCTATTACATCTTTTCCTTTCGCCTTTAGCTCTCTTACTTTCTTAGTAATGGCAAGCGTTGCAGATTCATTAATGCTGGAATAAATTTCTGATAATCTCATAAAAAAATAATGGCAGTAGGTGAAAAATGAAATAATGGCTACAAAGCTAATAGATTTTTATGGTTTAGAAAACTATTCGTAGAATAATTCCTCCCTTAGTGGCTCACAACAAATACTAAGGATATAGAATAACGAATTAGAGAATATTTTCTCAAAACAAACATCTTATTAATAATCAATGAAATAAATGATTACATTGGCTTTATGGATATGTAGATAATACTTTGTAAACGTACTCTGGAGTCCTAAGTACTTTGGCTAGGTACAATTAAATAAAACACCAAGAAAACGATTATTAGTTAAAATATTGACTATTAGTAACTTAAATCTATTATTCACGATTCATTTTTAACTATTCACTGCTTACGTCATAAATCAAATGGTAGAAGGATTCAATAAAATAATACCTGCTAACCTACAAATGAGTATCATTTTTTTGCTACACTACCACAATATCTATGAATAAAGTTGGTACTTTTATTTCTAAGAAGCATTGTTTTTATATCTTTGTCCTCAAAAAAAATCGTTATGAGACAAATCGGACTAAAATATTTCTTTATTTCTTTTCTCTCTTTTTTGGGAATCAAAACAGAAAAAGACCCATTGATTACGCCCGGTATATGGAGGGGAGAATTAGCACTTGGAAAAGAGAGCCTTCCTTTTAACTTTGAAGTAATCCAACAAAAGAAAAAACTTATCTTACAGATTTACAATGCAGAGGAAGTAATCAAGGTTACAGATATTTCCAAATCGGAAGACACCCTAATTATCCGAATGCCGGTTTTTGATTCTGAATTTCATGTTTTTCAAGAAGATAGTCATACATTGAGGGGATATTGGTGGAACAAAGCCCGGAAGACCTCTAACAAGATTCCTTTTATTGCACGTCATGGCAAAAGCTATCGTTTTGAGCCTATCAATGAAGCGCATACCACTCCTAATATTGAGGCAAAGTGGGAGGTACATTTTAGTGAAGAAAAACCAGGATCCACTACTCCGGCAATCGGGGAGTTTAAACAATATGGTAATCAAGTTACAGGAACGTTCCTAACCGAAACCGGCGACTACCGATACTTGGAAGGGAGCATTAGCGAAGAACATGGGCTTAAACTCTCTTGTTTTGATGGTTCACATGCGTTTTTATTTACTGCTAATCTTGATAATAAGCGAATGAAATTAGATGGAAAGTTTTATTCCGGAACGCATTGGCATGAAAACTGGAGTGCCATTCCTAATGCGGGGTTTGAATTAGCCGCTCCGGATACTATCACCCAACTTAAACCCGGGTATGAAAGCCTTGTTTTTAGTTTTCCGGATTTAAAAGGCAACAAGGTGAGCCTCTCCGATAAGCAGTTTCAGGGCAAAGTCATCATTGTTCAACTATTAGGCTCGTGGTGTCCTAATTGTATGGATGAAACTCGCTTGTTTGCGGATTGGTATAAGCGATATCATGGGCAGGGATTAGAAATTATTGGCTTGTGCTATGAACGCTCGGATATATTTAAAGATGCCGTGCAATCTGTTTCCAGAATGAAAGAACATCTCAATGCAGAGTATCATTTTCTAATTGCAGGGGTATCTGACAAAACCAAAGCCGCCGAAACACTTCCCGCACTGAAAGGGATTCATGCCTATCCTACCGCCATATTTATTGACAGAAACGGGAAGATACAGAAAATCTATACCGGGTTCAATGGACCAGGAACGGGAATCCACTATACAGAGTATGTAAGGAAAACGGAGGCAATGCTAGAAAATATGTTAAAATAAGTTTTTTTAGTTCTTTTCTAAAGAAAATCATGTTTGCTTTTTTCTCCTTCTATAGAGGCAAACAACATTCCACACACTACTTTGGGATAAAAGAAAGTAGCCTTAGGAGGCATAACCGCATGAACATCACAAACAGACATCATTGCTTGAAGAGAGACTTCTCTACACAAAAAAGAATAAGCACCTTTGCCTGCAGCTTTAATCGCTTGTGAGTAGCTTTTTTCATAAATTATCTGGGGAGATACATTCTGGCGATTATAGGGAATACATGCCACTTTTTCAAAAAAGAAATAGTGAAGTACTGTATAATCTAAGTCTTTCACCTCTGGGGGAATAGGAAGAGAAATATGGAAACGCGGCTGTATTTCTTTCCTTAACTCCAACAAAAACTCAAAATCCTTATATAGCAATCCGAAAGAAAACGGATTATCGCGAAGATATTCATAGAGCGGATTGGGAGAACCAGATACGTCTGTTACGGTAAAATAATGCTCAATTTGATTGAGGTATTTTTCGATTCCGGCATCAATGGCAGGTTTCCAAATCCGGTGAGTAGGTAAAATCCGCAAGTCGTCCGAACTCATATTGGAAAGGTACATTAGATGATAATTTGCCATAGAGTTAGGACCAAGCACTCCCGCCTCCTGCAATTGTTGTTGTAAAAGCCTTGAGCTTGCAAGGCGATGATGCCCATCTGCAAGGTAAATTGCTTGGTTACTTAATAACGCTTGAAAGACCTTAATCTCCTCGGGGTCTTCTATTTTAGAAAAACGATGTTTCACATTTTGTATATCATCATATTCATAAAGTACCTCCCCAAACATATATTTATCCATAATCTCTTCCAGCACAAAAGCGTTATCTTCGTATAGCCCATGGGTAGGGACGACATTCATCATAGCTTCTGAAAGGTACCGGGTTATCTCCTGAACAGTAGCCGTAAGGGTATTTTCATGAATTACAATATCAGGGATTTCGGGGGTAAGCCTTACCATTGCCAGAAAGCCCTTGCGGACGTAGAGTTTATTATCATTCGGAAGGCGAAAATATTGATACAATAAATAGAGGGCAGGAAGTGGGTCTTCTTGAATTATCCCTCCGGATTTCCATTCTCTAATTTTTGAAACGGCAGCCTTTGAACTCTGTGGGATAGAGATATGAACAGAATTAATGGGATTTTTGTATAAAGTTTGCAATAAACTAGGATTAAGCACATCTGAAAGAGGAGAAAAAAAATCCTCTACGGGCATTTGCTGCCCAGAATTAAACCTCCAGCCTCTAAATGGGATAATTTCCGCCATTACATTTAAGCAGTTATTAGTGATTATTTTTCAGTTATTAGCCTTTAGCTTTATCGTTATCAATCATTTATTATTAAAAAAACAAACCGTATTTACCTCGTCTTACTTATTGGATTATAAAGAAAATAATATTCTGATTATAAGTAAAAAGACTTGCTTTCTCGGGACATTGTCCGGAGCAAAGCGGAACAACGATAACGGTCTTCTCGATAGGTGTCATACAAGCTGTCCAAACGCTCCACAACATTGGATATACCCAACTCATCAGCCCACTTCAATAATCCTTTGGGATAATTCACACCCTTTGTCATGGCGATGTCTATGGCTTCGGCACTACCAATCTGAAACATTACGGCTTCGGCAGCTTCATTGATAAGCATGACAAGGATTCTTTCAAAAATGGTCTTTAATTTTTCTGGGTTAGTATTTGGTAAGATTTTTTCCGCGCCTTCGGAGTAGTCATAAAAGCCCTTTCCTGCTTTTTTTCCATAATATCCTGCCTCAAACAATCTTTTTTGTGTAAAAGAAGGTTTAAAGCGGGGTTCATAAAAAAATTGTGTCCATACGGATTCTGTTACCCGATAATTTACATCTGCTCCTATAAAATCCATGAGCGTAAAGGGACCCATTTTAAAGCCGCCCAGCGTAGTCATGGCATAATCAATCGTAGTGCAATCTGCGATTCCTTCTTCCATAATTCGGATAGCTTCTCCATAATAGGGGCGCGCTACCCGATTGACGATAAATCCTGGCGTGTCTTTTGCCAATACCCCCTCTTTTTTCAAAAATTTTACCCATTCTATGGATTTTTCGGTGGTTTGTTTATCTGTTTGAATTGCCGGAATAATTTCGACTAAGCTCATCAAGGGTACAGGATTAAAGAAATGAATACCGATTACCCTTTGAGAAAATCGGCAGGCGGCAGCGATAGAGGCTATAGAAAGAGAAGAGGTATTAGTGGCAAGAATACAACGTGGAGAGATAACCGTTTCTAATTCTTGAAAGACCTTTTGTTTTATAGAGAGGTCTTCTATGATTGCTTCTACTACAATATTACAATCTGCGAAAGCATGAAGGTCTTTTCCAAAGAAAATTCGTCCTAATATATCTCCCGCTTGGGAAACTGAAATTTTTCCTTTTTCTACTAATTTATTTAATACGGCATGAAGTTGCTGCTTGGCTCTATCAAGTGATTCTGGATTAACATCAAAGATAACGGTTTCGTTACCTGCGGAAGCTGCTACTTGTGCAATCCCTGTTCCCATTGCACCGCTCCCCAAAATTCCTATTTTCATATCTTTTTTCTTTATTAAAATACGGTGCAAAAGTAAGGATTTTCTCCGATTACAAAAAGAATAAAAAGAGAAAACACCAGCAGTTACGCCGGTGTTGTATATGTTAGGATAAATTCATTTTTTTTATTAGAAGCCCCAATCCAAAGGACCTGAACTTACTGGCTCTTCTTCCTCGTAAGCCGGAGAAGAGGAAGAAGAATTTGATACACTTCCTTGGGAAGAACCGGGAAACTCGGAAGAAAATCCTTCTGTCTCGTTTTCATCTTTAGGTTGAGAGAACTCAACTGCCCACATTGGGCGTTTCTTGGCAATCAAATCAGCATATTTACCTACATTGGCTTGTCTCCAATTTTTTTGCGCACTTACTTCGTCTCCGGTCTCGATGTAGCAAAGCCCTAAAGAATAATAGTATTGTGCTTTTTGGATAGGTTTCATAGAAGCAAATTTAGGGTTTGCAATGATTTTGTTATATTCTTCTTTGGCTCCATTCCAATTTTTTTCTTTCATCTTAATTTCACCAGCGTAGTACAATACTTTGAGGTTATCGGGAGCGGTTTTTTGGAGGTCTGCAAGATAGATTTTGGCTTTGGGTAGGTCTCCTTTTTGAACCATTGCATCAAGCATCATGATTTTTAACTGCCCTTTCTTAGCTGGATTTGCTTCTAGGTCGTTCGCTTGTCCGTAATATTTACAAGCCTCATCATAAGATTTTTGGCGGAGGTATATATTTCCAATCTGAACAAAAGCTCCTATATGTTTGGGATTCATTTCAATTACCTTGGTAAATGAAGCCTTAGATTCTTCCAATTTTTTACATTTGGATTCGCAAACGCCTTTGTCAAAGTACCATTTGATGTTTTTTGGCTCTAACTTAATCATTTCATTGATATAAGGAATCGCTTCTGCATACTTTTTGGACTTCATCAGGGCTTCGGCCTTTTTATCTGCTTGGGTAGCAGGACCTTGCGCAAAAGAAGACACAAACACTCCCAACATTAGGAATACTAACATACCTAACTGAAATACCTTTTTCATGATGGTTTGAAAAAAAATGAATTTAGTGAAATTAAAATTAAAAAAAAGTAATTTTTTTAGTAATAGGCTTTATCTATTTTAAAATGAGCATGATTCAATTTATCTCTTTATCGGATTTATTTTAAAAATGTAACTATTTCTATCTATCAATTTCTATACCTGAATAACGCAAGTTGATAAAATTCGTTACAGGTTTCAGTATATTTTTTAATAAAATGTGTGTTTTTTCGCGGATTCGTGTATAATTTATTACTTTTAACGAAAGTTTTCACCTATCAGAAAGGGGTCTTTGTAGCAAATTTAGACGATTTTTTGAGTAGTATGGAGAAGACAAAGAAATAAAGGAGTCCATATACTCCATTCATCACCCAAAGCAAAACCGGTACTTGCGGCTCCGTATCCCCAAGTATGCCTACGATATAATTATTTGCGGTAACTAAGGCGTAAACTCCACCAAAAACACCAGCAAGCACCAAGAAGATTACCCAATGTACAAATTGGTCCATCTTGTCTGTAATACGATTTATTACAGGATAGTACAAAAGACACAAAACAAAGGAAACAATCAAAGTAACCACTCCGATATTAGTGAAGACGCTCTCTCTAAACTCGTTGATGTAGGTATAATCGTTTCCGACCGTATAACTGTATAAAAAATCAAACATTAGTTATGATATGTAATTTGTGGTTGCAAAGATAATGAATATTTTTAATAAACAATAGGTAATATTAAATTTTTGTGAATTATTAAGGAAAAAACATGTTTTTTTTAGTTGATTGTGCATAGAGTATGTCCTACTACCTGAATTACTGCATGATTAGAAAACTTTATGAGGTCTTCTTGCTGATAATGAATGACGGTATTGAGTGCTTTGTCAGAAAAAAATTCTAAGAAAAAATCTTCTGATAGTTCGGATTCTAAGGCTTTGGGGATTTCTACCTTTTGGTCTATACATAAAATTAGGTGAAGCGTAGTGGTCTGGCAAAGGTTGATTTTAATCCCGGAATGATATAACTTTCTAAATATCGTCTGTACGAGGTTTTCATCCATAAATGAGAAATTTTTAGCGGATACTTTTACTAACATTTGGTTGGGTTTTGTTATATAGACGGGAATTTGTTTTTCGCTCTTTACTGCGGAAATCAGGGTTCCTTGACTTTGAAAATCCAGGAAAGACCGGACATGAAGCGGGATTTTTTTGATGTAAAGCGGCTGTATTGTTTTGGGGTGAATCACTGTTGCTCCATAGAAAGTCATTTCTACGGCTTCTTCGTAAGTAAGTTTGTCCAATAGTTCGGCTTCGGGTCTTAGTTTGGGGTCAGCATTGAGTACGCCGGGTACGTCTTTCCATATAATCACTTTTTCAGCGGTCAAGCAATAGGCAAGAATTGCCGCCGTATAGTCAGAGCCTTCTCGCCCTAAGGTAGTGGTTTTTCCGGAGATTGTAGAAGCAATAAAGCCTTGTGTTACCAGGATTGTCTCTGAACTAACACAAGGCATGACGATTTTATCAATATTTTCTTCTGTTTGATGCCATAAAACTTGCGCTTGATTGTATTGCATGTCGGTCTTTATGACCGTTCTTACGTCAATCCATTTTGCATCTCCCATTATCCACTCAATATATGCTGCTACGATTTTTGTAGAAATTAGCTCTCCAAATGAGACAATTCGGTCATACATTAAAGGAGGATATTCGCCAAGCAACAAAACGCCTTCTACACACCGTTGGATTTCGTCAAAATAAGGGATAAGGCTTTCTTCTACGATATAGCTTACCTCTCCAAATAGTTCTTTTACAACTTGTATATGAAAATCTCTAATGGTTTCAAATTGTGTAATTACGGCGTTTTCTTCTCCGGCTTCTGCAAGTTGTGCTAATTTTTCTAGGGCATTAGTCGTCTTGCCCATAGCCGATACAACCAACACAAGTGGCTGATTTTTAAATGTTAATAAAATTTCTACGACATTAATTATAGAAGAAGCATTTTTTACAGAAGCCCCTCCAAATTTCATCACGATGATTCCCATTTTTTATTTTTTTTGGAGGGCAAATATACACTTAATTTCTTTTTTTGGTTTACCGGTATTTAATTTTATTTAGTGGTTTGTTTTTTTGAAAAATATCTCCGATTCTTGTGTCCGTTTTTTACATTAACATCTCATTTATGCGTCAAATTTTTGTAACTATTTTTGCTTTTATATTCGGGCTATTGTTTGTCTCTTCCGGGTGTGTTCAAGCTCAATGCACAGAAACAGAGGTTCCCAAAGTCTTGCTTATTGGAGATAGCTGGGCTTTTTTTATGAGTGTTGATATGACTATCAATCGCGCACTTGAAAAATGGGGGCATTCCAATTACACTTATGTTACGAATGCTATTCTTGCCGAGAATGGGGCGGAAACTGATGATTTTCTTAAACCCGAAAAGCAAGACGAAATCCTTGCCCAATTACAAGCGAATCCTTCTATTGAGGTGATTCATGTAAGTATCGGGGGAAATGATATCTTGGGAGATTGGAATGTAAATTTTACACAAGGGCAAACAGATACTTTGGAACAAGAGGTCTATGATAGAATGATGCAGATTTTTGATTTTCTTAAACAAGCCAAACCGGGCATACGGATTTTATGGAGTGGATATACTTATACAAACTTTGAAGAGGTGATTGAGGATTTTGCACCGTTTCAAACGAATCACCCTTTTTATGATACATGGGAAGGAATGGGTTTCCCAAGTTTTCAGCAAATCAATGCTATACAAATGCACTTTGCTGACCAAATGGAGGCTTACTGCCAAACAGACCCTCAAGTAGATTATATAAATATTCCTGCTATTCTTCAATACACTTTTGGACAAAATGGTGATCTTGGTGTGCCTCCGGGTGGAAGCTACGCTCCCCTTACCGCTCCCCTACCCTATGGCTTTCCGGACTATCCTTCTCCCAAGAGTTCTATGCGGGATTACGGACTTACCAAAGATTGCTTTCATTTGTCGCCACAAGGGTATGATGATTTGATTGGCTATAATGTCCGGAAATTTTATCATAAAGTTTTGATGGGAGACCAATATTTTTTGGCAGAAAATTCGGAGAATAATGGTTCTATTTCTAATTCGGGAATAGTTTCGGAGGAAATAAGGTTGGGAGAAGGGCAATCTGCCATCCTTTCTTTCAATACTTCGGGATTACTAAATGAAACTATCGGGGCGGCAAGTATTTTTTTGAGGCGTGAAAGTCTAAATGGCTCAAATCCGGCAAATACTCCAATAAACCTTCAAATAGTTAGTGGATACTTGGGTGGGAATGAAGCAATAGAGCCTGATGATGCTACTGCTGTGGGAGATACAATGGTTATTCCTTGTAGGTTTGGCTCTAATGACGGAAATGAGCATTGGTGGCGGTTGGACTTACCGGAAGCGGCACTTTCTTTTATTCAAAACTCTCCCGTTACACAATTTATGCTTTCTGTACCCGACTTTATAGGAGGAGAGATTCAGTTTAGCAATACTAATGAGCCGGATTTTGCACCGGTTTTAAGCGTAGATTTTTCGGCGTTTCCGGTTGGTATTCCTCCTCAATCCACTAAGGACTTGGGATTAAATGTATATCCTAATCCTGCAAATGATTTTCTATACTTTTCTACGCGTATTTCCAGTAATTTTAAGGTAATTATTACAGATATGAATGGAAGATATGTCTCCGAAAATGAAGGTAACCAGCACAGGATAAATATAGCTTCGCTCCCATCTGGAATTTATAGACTTACGGTTCTCTCGGAAGAGGGAGTGGAAGGAACAACCTTTTGTAAAGCGCATTGATGGCATCTCTTGTTATAAAGCACATTATACAAATACCAAAGTCTTGTATCTCCTAAACTAATGGCTTTGGTTTCCAAAAACTGCATTTATTCATAGCCCTAACGGAACTATTTCCGTGTTGGCTTCGTTTTGTTTCGTAAATTATTAAAAAGTTGGTAAGCATGAAGAGTAATATCCTATTTTGTCTATTGGTAGCCCTATTTACCTCAACATTTTCGCAGCAAACGGCTTTCGTTGCTCCTTCGGTCTGGGAAGCAATTCAGCACAAGGGTAAAGCAAAGGTGTTTGTTATATTAAAAACCCAAGCAGACCTTAGCGGAGCAAGGGCAATCAAAGGTAAAAATCTAAAAGGAGAATATACGTTTAATCAATTAAGACAAACCGCAGAAATTTCTCAAAAACCCCTTTCACAGTGGTTATCTAATGAGGGAATCCCCCATAAAAAATATTTTATCGTCAATACGATATTATTAGAGGCAGACAGTGAGCTATTGTACGCACTATCTATCAGACCAGAAGTGGATAAAATATTAAATAACAGTCCGCTATATTATCATGCTCCCGTGGAAAGACAAGAGGCGACTAGTAAAGCCTCCGCTGTAGAATGGGGAGTAACTCAAATCAATGCAGAGGAGGTATGGGCATTAGGCTATAAGGGTGCAGGCGTAGTAGTCGGAGGGCAAGATACTGGCTATGATTGGGAACACCCTGCTATCAAAATGCAATACCGCGGGTGGAATGGTTCTTCGGTAAATCATAATTATAATTGGCATGATGCCATTCACGCTCCAAACCCCGCGAATCCTGATACGATAAATCCTTGTGGGTATAGTATTCATAGCCCTTGCGATGACCAAGAACACGGAACGCATACAATGGGGACAATGGTGGGAGAAGATGGGTCTGAACAAATTGGGGTTGCCCCTATGGCAAAGTGGATAGGTGTAAGAAATATGGAGAGAGGCTGGGGTTCGTTTCAAAGCTATATCGAATCTTTTCAGTGGTTTATCGCCCCTACTGATACTCAAGATTTGAACCCCGACCCAAGCCAAGCCCCTCATGTTATAAATAACTCTTGGGGGTGTCCTTTGTCTGAGGGGTGTGATACTTCTAATTTTTCTATGATGGAAAGCGTGATAAATACGCTAAAAGCAGCAGGAATCGTTACGGTTGTTTCTGCCGGAAATGACGGCTCGGAGTGTAACTCTATCAACTCCCCTGCCGCCATTTTTCAAAATAGCTTTACGGTAGGGGCTACTGATTTTTTTGATAATGCAACAGGATTCAGTAGTCGTGGAGCGGTGGCAGTTGATGGAAGCAATCGCAGAAAGCCCGACGTAGTGGCACCGGGTT
>CAUJFT010000044.1 GCA_963169475.1 Bacteroidota bacterium
GGGCTGACTGCTATACTTTCTACGGAAACGAATACTATGATGCTAAGGGCTTTTTCTGAATCCGGAGCAAAAAAAATTATACCCATTAATTTTAATACTGAAAAGCACTTTGAGATAGAAGCCGCTATGAGGTGGTATAAGGTTGGTGGAAAAATAGGAATTTGCCTGATTTCCAAGGACAATGCAGCAGTTTATGCTTTCGTAATCTCTCCAGATAAAACCTTTTCTATTATCGCCAATGAATCTGGACGAGAAACATTTATAGCCTATAATGCTCCTGCTGACATGATATTTGCAAATACGGAGAATGACAATATACTAACAATGAGACAAGTTGCCGGTAAGTGGTACTTCTTTATTAATGGAGAGAAGGTGAGTGAATGTAACGCTAAACCTATCAAAAGTGGGGCTGCCGGATACTTTCTTAGCCATAAGGCAGCACTTGTTACCTCAAGATTTGATGTTTGGGGATTGAACCCTTTAGATAATAAAAGTCCTTTGGTTACCTTCTTAGAGCCTGATGCCCGTGATTTAGTCTCTATGTCTGAAACTCGCTCTTACTCCGGGAATAAACTCCTATACATCACCACCAAAAGAGAAGTGAGAATTAGCACCAAAATAGCCGATACTTATGGAGTTAAGGAAGTGCGGATTAATGGAGATATTATTCAAATGCAATCAAGCTTAGTTACTTATACTGCCTATATATCAACGGATACCACACAATTGTTGATTGAAGCAATCGACTATAATGACAATATTACCCAAACCTCGTTAGTCATTGTGTATCAGAAACCAGAGGAACATTATTATGCCGCAGAGGTACAGACCTCTAAGCCGATTACGGACCCTGCCAATGTAGGAATCAACGAAAGAGGGGGCAAAAACTATGTCTTATTTATCGGAATTAATCAATATGAATATTGGCCCGACTTATCAAACCCCACGGTAGATTGTCAATTGGTAGCCAAAACATTGGGAGAAAACTACCAATTTGACCCAGCAAACTTTATCTATATCTTTAATGAGAAAGCTACCCGGAAAAATATGCTTAAGAAAATAGATAGTCTTGCCAGAAAGCTTAGTAAAGAGGATAACCTTATGGTTTACTATGCCGGACACGGGTATTATGATGAGGCTTCTGAAATCGGATATTGGATTCCGTCAGATGCTGAAAAAGGAGACTTTTCCGGATACATTCCTAATTCGACTATCAAGGATATGATACGATTCGCTCCGTCATTTCACACACTTGTCGTAGCAGATGCTTGCTTCTCCGGTTCTCTTTTAGTAAGAAGCGGAATTGAACCACTCGAAAACAAAAAATCCAGGTGGGTAATCACTTCTGGAGATTTTGAAAACGTAGAAGATGGAGCACCCGGCAAAGGGAGTCCCTTTGCCAAAGCCCTAAACGAAGGACTAATCGAAAGCAAAGATAGAGATATTCGTGCAGATGTATTGTATCAAAACGTAGTCAATAAGATGAGAAATAATTCTGTCCAGAAACCCCAAGGAACTGCCATGAGAGACGTAGGCGATGAAGGTGGAGTATTCGTTTTTAGACGTAAAAAATAAAACATCGTTGTGGTAAAAAGTATGATAGAGATAATTCGGTAGTGTCCTTGTATAGCATTTACAGGAAAAAGTTGTAACATTGTATCTTTAAAACGTCATAGATATAACGACAATCGAAATATTGTGTTCAAAATATAATTCAGAAGAGGTAATCTTTGTGGGTTATAATTATTGCAAATCTGGAAAGAAACAGCGACTTAAATGTAAGAGTTGCGGCAATAACTTTCAAGCGCATTATTGACAAAAAAACGGACGAAATACTAGGCTTTACCTTAGGAAAAAGGACAAATGAAGTTTGGAAGTTGCCTTTTCAAGACCTGCCTGCGGGCAGGCAGGTCTTGAAAGAAGTTCTCGAAAAACATGATGTAAGGCACTACCGTATTTTTTGTCTGCTCTACCTGAAATTTCTTTATTAGAAAACTGACAAGCTCCTTTTATATCTTATGAACCGTAAACATACGGATAAGATTAGATTGAATATAACCGTAAATTTACGTATTTTACCGTAAATTTACGGATAGAGCTGGATTGAGTAGAACCGTAAATAACGGATAAGATTAGATTGAATATAACCGTAAATTTACGTATTTTACCGTAAGTTTACGGATAGTCTTATAGTTATTTGTAAGTCATGTATTTATGAGAAGCCGGGGTTTCCTTAGCCCATATACAACAACTTTTGGGGTAAAACCACCGAAATGTACACACAAATAACAAATAATATACGCAAACACATCAAAAGTCCATTAGATAGCCTTAATTTGTAAAAAAACAAAAAAACCATGTTTTTTTTTGAAAAACATTTGGAATATTCAAAATATGTCCTGATATTTGCAGGAGCAGTACACCAAGAGAGACATTGAGGGGAAAAACCAAGTTGCGGACTATTGGCAGATAAACGCAGGTTTGGTGATAGGTGCGGTTATCTTGGCGTTGGCAGCCACAAAATCAAGCGTCAAGGAGCCCTAAGCTCCCCGAAGCAAAAAAGCCGAAGCTCCCCCTCCCGCCGGAAAGG
>CAUJFT010000045.1 GCA_963169475.1 Bacteroidota bacterium
GTAACGCCCGGGCTTATTAATAAGCTAAAAGTGCTTTTCCTTAAGCCCGGTTGGAGACCGCGTTCACAAGGCGGATATATGCCTATTCCGGAAGTAGAGAAAAAATCTTACCATAAATTTGAAATGCCCGTATATCACCCAGTACTTTGGTATGTGTTCTTTCAATATGGGATACTGTTGTTGGGTACTACTGCTTATCTATTTCTGCATAGTACACTTCCGTTGATGTGGAGTATCTCATTCGCCTTGCTCATCGCATGGGGAATCGTAAATGCAGGAGGATTATTTGAAGGGAAGAAAATATATTTTGCACTTGAGGGGATAAGACCCATAGTCAGTATAAGCCTGATAGGTACTTTTTTATACATGAGGCCAATTTCTTCTATTGCCATCATGGCAATTATCGGGCTTGTATATCTCACAATATCATTATGGGGAATACGCAGCATCAAAAAATTTGCTACTGTTTGATTTTTGAGGAGGTTATTTATTGAGGTCTGCCGAAGTCTTGCGTCCAATAATCGCCGCTCCTCCCCGACCCTAACTCTGTAAATTTGCCACTCATCATGTTTTCACAATGTCCCGGGCTATTAAACCAACCCTCTACAACCTCTGCTTCTGTCGTATATCCCATTGCGATATTTTCACCGGCAGACAGCCATAAGTAGCCCTCCGCAGTAATCCTATCCGCAAAACTTCGTCCATCTTTGCTTGTATGGTCAAAATAATTATTATCTTTCATGTCCTTGCTATGTTTGTAGGCAGCAGTAGCTAAACGATTATTCCAAGTAAGGGGCGCAACAGCAGGCATGGTTTTCGTTCCGCATTGGCAGCCTGAAGCTCTCTTAGCATTCACTAAATCCAACATTTCTTGTTTATCTACCCCAAAATCTCCATCTGGCAAGTCATCATTCTTACCCGGATTATCTACCTCTGGAGTACAAGAAGTTACTAAAAAAATAAGCCCTAAAGAGGCAATGAAAGCAAGTTTGTATAACGTTTTGAAGATTCGCATAAAAAGTATTGTTTTATCAATCTTATACGGAAAAATTAAAACGGGTTTTCCCTTTTTGTAACAAATGTGCTTATATTTTGATTATTTATACCTTATTTCTAAAAAATGTAACTCTGATTCGTATAAATATCGGGAAAAAACCGAAATTTGCCGTTCGTTTTATGATGATTATAAATTTTCAATATGAATAAAATAAATTCGCTCATTGAAGCCTCTATCAATACAAAGCTAAAAATGGCTAATGACCCGACTTGGTCAGAAAGAATTGAGAAAGCGGCAAGCATCGTTTCTGCTTCTCTTAAAAATGGGCATAAAATATGGTTTTGTGGAAATGGAGGAAGTGCCGCCGATGCCCAGCATATTGCCGCCGAGTTGTCTGGAAGATTTTATCAAGATAGAGAACCGCTCCCGGCAGAAGCGCTTCATGTGAATACCTCTTATCTTACGGCAGTTGCCAACGATTATGGCTATGATGTGGTATATAGCAGGTTACTAAGAGGAGTGGGCGGAAAGGGGGATATTCTATTTGCCATTTCTACCTCCGGCAATTCTATCAATATTATTAATGCAATTGAGGTAGCCCATGAAAAGGGTATAACCGTAATTGGAATGACAGGCGAACCTGGAGGGAAAATGAAAACCTTATGCGATATTCTATTGAATGTCCCTTCTACTGATACCCCCAGAATACAAGAATCTCATATTCTAATTGGTCATATTATTTGTCAGCTTGTAGAAGAAACCCTTTTTAGTCAGGCTTAGTTATGATACCAATTGCTGCGGAAAAAGAATGTATCGTACTTGCTGGCGGAATGGGTACCCGATTAAAGCCTGTAGTATCTGACCTCCCTAAACCGATGGCGGAGGTTGCGGGTAAGCCTTTCTTAGATTATATTTTCCAATATCTATTCAAGCATGGAGTCTGTAAAACGATATTATCTGTGGGGTATAAACACGAGACTATTTTGGATAAATATGGTACGTTTTATAAAAATATAGCCCTCAATTACGCAATAGAAAAAGAGCCGTTAGGCACCGGAGGGGGAATCCGATTAGCACTTGAACAATGCTCCTCCGACCATGTTTTTATCCTTAATGGAGATACTTTTTTTGACGTTAGTCTCAATGATATGCTGGAAGCCCATCTTAAAAAGGAGGCAGACCTAACAATCGCCGTAAAATATATGGAAGATTTTGAGCGATATGGGTGTATTCAGTTCGATGAAAAAGAGAGGGTAACTGCTTTTAAAGAAAAACAGCAAACCAAAGCTGGATTTATTAATGGTGGGGTGTATATTGTAAAAAAATCATTCTTAATGAGTCTTGCTCTCCCTTCCAAATTTTCGTTTGAAAGTAATGTGATGGAAGTGTGCTTTACAGAGGCTAATTTTTATGTTTATACGGGTTCTTCTTCTCGATATTTTATAGACATTGGCATACCAGAAGACTATCAAAAAGCGCAAATAGAGTTTAAGAAACCTGGACAATAATGCTTATTTTACGTTCCTAATCGCTATTTTTGAAGAAATAGATAAATAGTATATAGACATGTTTTTATTTTATTGAGTATTAGTAATTTGACAGGGTAAAATATTCATCTTCCCATATTATGTTATACAAAATTCTATCGTTTGTATTTTTTTTGTACACCCTTGTATTGAATAATATACATGTATAAATATATTCAAAAAAAACAATTATTTGTTAAATATATTTCTAATTACAGAACTATACATTCCTTAATGGCTCACTTGTTTGTTATTTAAAGCGTTTATTATTAGTTTATTGATTTACTTCTGTTGTTTAGTACATTTTATATGTAGGTTTTTTGCGGTATTTTTAAAAATATTGATACATATATAATTTTATTATCCATACTAAAAAAAAATCTTTCCTGGGAATAACAAACATACTCAATGTTAATATATTTAAATGTCAATAAAATATTCTGATACAGGACATAAATGGCATAGTTATAGATATGTTTTAAGTCGAGGGTATTTTTTATGGTTAAAGTTATGAATATATTTTTAAGATTTACATTTTTGCTATGTTTAATTGTGTGTGTATGTCAAGTGAACGGACAGGGTTCTATGAGAACTACTGGTATCGAACTTACCAAAATGAAAAAGGAAGCAGAGGTTTCCGGTAAGCCTTTTGTAATTTTCCTTCCAAAGCTAAATTGTGTTCCTTGTATGAACCTTGAAGTTCAGATTACAAGTAATCAAAAATTATCCAAGTACCTTGGAGATAACTACATTATCGCTAAGGCTGCTGGCAATGAGGAGGAGTGGTCAGACTTGAGGTTTATATTAGGTCTTAAAGATAGTTCTAATTCGGCATTTTTGGTATTTCTCAAAAACGGGTCTGCTGCCTATACTATCAAAGGAGTCTCCTCTTGGGAGTCATTATTGAAAGACCTTCAAACAGTAAAAGGACTGATTGCTTCGGGAGTAAAACCTGATGCCAAAAGCTTTGCTCCTAATGTAAATGGTATTTGCCCTATTTCAGAAGAGAACGCAAAGAAATTGGCAGCACAGGTCTATGATAATACGCAGCCGGTTCTGGTAAATAATCAGAAAGCCACGGTTATCATGCCTAACAAGCTCCCGATACAGCCGCCCGCAC
>CAUJFT010000046.1 GCA_963169475.1 Bacteroidota bacterium
AGTGAATGTCTTTAGCTGTAGGAGCCTGAAGGCTGTTGAAAGCATCAATATGCCAGATAACGCCTTGTTGTACCGGTACAGAAGTAATCGGGGTACAAGTGCCACCACCCGCAGGATTTGTCAATGAGATTGCTACATTTACCTGAATAAAAAGGGTGTCGTTGCTTGCAGCAAGGTCATTACCAGGGGTTCCGCTAAGTCTTACACAACCTTTATTTACATAACCGGGAGTGTGGTCCACATTCCATTTTTTATTATTTGTACCATCAAGCGTAGGTCCTCCACAAGCAAAGTTCATTCCGGCAGGAATATTAGGAACGTCTAATAGTTCGAAGCTACAAACATAAGCCTGAAAAGGAGGAAGAGGTCCCGCCCCGTCTGAATCATACATTGTGTCTTTAAACATTACGAAATCAATCACTTCATCATAAGGTACATTAACCATTCCGTCAGGAAGAGGATTTGGGTATAAACCTACTGAATCAGCAGTAGTAGTAGGAGAACAAGCTCCTTGTGCGAATACGTTGTTAGTTAGAGAAAATAACCCTAACACAAAAACCAAAAGAATAAAACTTTTTTTCATCTGCTAATAATGATTTTAATGGTTATATAATTTAATATGCTCTGAAATTTTGTACAAAGATACAAGAAATTTTAATTCACAAATAAAAACATCAACAAGACCTAATATTTTAAAGCACCCACGCTTAATCCTAACGTTATTTGCTTAAAAAATGTAGCCACTCCTATCCTTTTTATAGGATTTTATTGTTTGAAAAAATAATCAATAGACTAATTAGCATCTCCCAAAAGCGTTAAACAAACATAATTTATTTTCAATAGATTGATTAGTAGCCATTTAAAACTAAGATGATATAAAAACCCTAAATTCTGTTTTTTTGATATTCCTCTAAATTCACCAAAAACACTTAATTTTACCCGCTTTTCAAACAAGGGTAAAAAAATATGCAGCTCACGGGATTAGAGATTTACGGGTTTAAAAGTTTTGCGGATAAAACCAAATTCATATTTGATAGAGGAATTACCGGAATTGTTGGTCCCAATGGATGTGGGAAATCTAACATAGTAGATGCTATCCGGTGGGTGCTTGGAGAGCAGAGTGCGCGCTATCTTCGTTCCGATAAAATGGAAAATGTGATTTTTAACGGAACAGATACGCGTAGGAAAGCCAACTTTGCGGAAGTCTCTCTTACCTTTGAAAATACCCGAAATATATTACCTACCGAATATACGACAGTAACGATTACGCGTAAGTTATATCGCTCCGGAGAAAGTGAGTACTTCCTTAATAGTGTACAATGTCGTCTTAAAGACATCACGGGGCTGTTTATGGATACAGGAATTTCCTCTGATTCCTATGCCATTATAGAGTTAAAAATGGTAGAAGAGATTTTGACGAACAAAGACCAAGAAAGAAGGCGTTTTTTTGAGGAAGCCGCTGGAATTTCAAAATATAAACTCCGGAAAAAACAAACCCTGAAAAAATTAGAAGAGACAGATGCTGACCTTGTGCGGGTAGAGGATATTTTGTCTGAAATCGAAAAAAACCTCAAAAACCTAGAACGTCAAGCCAAACGGGCGCAAAAGTATTTTGAAATCAAGGCAGAATATAAGAAAATCAGTGGGCAGTTTGCCTTTCTCAAACTCAAATCAGTAAAAGCAAGTCAAGCCGAATTAGAGGCAAACGCCAAAACCTTAAACGACCATCTCACCCAAATCGTAGCAGAATCTGCGCGGCGGGAAGCCCGTATCGCCGAACTCAAAAAACAATTAATTGATGCGGAACAAGAATTGTCTGCCTCCCAACAAAAGCTGAACACTCATTTTCTGGTACTTCAACAATTAGAAGCAGAAAAAAAGGTCAAGTATGAAAGAATAAGATACCTTCATCAGCGGGAAGTATCACTAAAAAACCAACTTGA
This sequence comes from Bacteroidota bacterium, assembly GCA_963169475.1. GTDB lineage: Bacteria > Bacteroidota > Bacteroidia > J057 > J057 > JAAFHL01. The sequence goes on from CAUJFT010000046.1 coordinate 1,944, forward strand.
AACCGAGAAAAAGCAATGGGAAAGATTAGTAAGAGAGACAGAAGAGGCTGAAAAATCAAAAATGGCTAAACAAGAAGCACTCTTCCGTCAAGAAGAATTGGAAAGCCGGCTAAAACTACAAACCGATAACAGTCAAGAGAAGCTCCGCCTTGCTCAAAAAGATACTCGTGAGATAGAAAATACCTATAAAGAAACCGAAAATGAACTTCGGCAATCTCTTCGCGAAAAAGAGATGCAAGCCGTAAGAATAAAAAGTATTGATGCCGAGCTTACCCGCCAGCAAGAAGATAGATTTTTGAGAGAAGATGCCTTAGATGAATTTGCAGAAAAAGCCTCTCTTCTTCAAAAAGAAATCACCGACCTTGAAATAATGCTCAATTCTCTTCTTTCTCAAAAACAAAAACACGAGGAGGACCTAAAACTAACAGAGCAGCTATATCATAGCCTAAAAGACACTCTCTACCAAACACAAAGAAGCCTTGATGCCAAAGAGCATGATTATAAGCTGACTAAAAGCCTTGTAGAAAATCTGGAAGGGTTTCCGGAAAGTGTTAAGTTCCTAAAAAAAAGCGCGATATGGATTAAAGATGCTCCCCTCCTTTCGGATATTTTTACTACATCGGAGGGTTACAAAGTGGCAATAGAACAATTTCTTGACGCTTACCTTAGTTTTTATGTGGTAGAAAATCATCAAGACGCATTGGGTGCGATAGAATTACTATCACAATCTGAAAAGGGGAGGGCTAACTTCTTTGTTTTAAATGCTCTCCAACCCGCGAATGAAATTCCTTTTTATGACGATAGAGCCGTGAGTGCCCTTTCCGTCATAGAGTTTTCTGAAAAATATGCCCCTTTGGCACAATTTCTATTTAGAAATGTTTATTTGTTTGAAGACGAAAACGCTTTGCCGGAGCTTATTCCGGAAGGAGTGGCGGTAATTCAAAAAAATGGAAAGCAAATACGCAGAGTAAGCCATTATACTGGTGGCTCCGTTGGGCTTTTTGAAGGAAAAAGATTAGGGAGAGCGAAGAATCTTGCCCAATTAGAAAAGGACTTTATACAGTTAAAGAAAACAGTAGATGAGCAGAAAAAGCAATTGCAGAAAGTTACCCAAGATTGGGAAGCCCTCAAAAAAGTGAAAATTCAGCAGGAAATTGAGCCGGTGAACCGAAAACTAATAGAAAAACAGAAAGACCTTCAACTTCTCTCTACCCGCGAAAAGGAACATAGGGAGTTTCTTTTCAGAGCCGGTCAGAGGACAGAAACCCTTCAGCAGGAACTTAACTCTTTGAGGGCTAACGCACTTCAGCTCACGCCGCTTATAGAAGAGCAGCAAGTCGCTTTAAATCGCCTTCAACGCGAGCTTTACCAATACAAAGAATCCTTAGAGGAAAATCAAAAAATAGCCTCTTCCTTGGCTTCAGAATATAACCAAGCCCATATTCAACTAATTCATCTTAAAAATAATTTTCAGAACCTTACGGAGGATATTATTAGAAAAACAGCCCAAATTAATCATCTTGAAGGACATACTTCTGTCATAAACAATGACCTTATGAAGGTATCTCAAGAAGTCGAAAACCTTATTCAGATAAATCACCAAGAAGACGCGGAGATTCTGGAAATGAATGAGGAAAAAAAGAGGCTTGAAAAGGAAACGGACAGCTATGCCCGAAAGGTAGGCGAAGTCCGAAATTTTATTCGACAACAAGAAGATGGATTGGAAGGAGAAAGAAAAAAAAGAGATATAAATATTACAGAAGACAGTAGGCTAAAGGAGAAGATTTCAGAAATCAAGCTACAATATAGTACGTTAAGAGAAAGAATGTCCGTTGAGTTCCAGATTGAAGTAGAAACCATTACAGAATCTGTTTTTGAGGAAAACATCTCGAACTATACGCTTGATGGAGTAGAAACTCAACTCCTTAGGGTGAGACAACAGATACAATCCTTTGGAGAAATTAACCCTATGGCATTAGAGGCTTTTCATGAAATGCAGGAAAGACATAGTTTCATAAAGGCACAAGCCCAAGATTTATATCAGTCAAAAGGTAGTTTACTCAAAACGATTTCAGAAATTGACGAAACCGCTAAGACGAAGTTTATGGAGACCTTTTATGCAGTCAGAACCCATTTTATTTCGGTATTTCGTAGTCTTTTTACCGATAATGATACTTGTGATTTAATTCTTGTCACTCCGGATAGTCCGCTGGATTCAGAAATTGATATTATCGCAAAACCTAAAGGAAAACGACCCTTAACCATCACTCAGCTTTCCGGAGGAGAGAAAACCTTAACGGCGGTTGCTTTACTGTTCTCCATTTATTTGATTAAACCAGCACCCTTTTGCGTGTTTGACGAGGTAGATGCTCCTTTAGATGATGCAAATATTGATAAATTTAATAACATTATTCGGGACTTTTCTAAGGAATCGCAGTTCATAATCGTTACTCACAATAAAAGGACAATGGCAGCTACTAATGTGATGTACGGAATTACAATGGAGGATACCGGTATTTCAAGAATGTTACCGGTGAGTTTGGATATTCTTAATCTTACGCAGGCTTCGTAATGAAGGGAGTCTAATCTCCTTATCCAAACATTTGTTAAGGAAAAGCACTGCAAAGTTATCGCCTATATTCAAATAATGCTTACATTTGGCGGCAAAACAATTTACAAACAGTATGGAGTTATTTTATACAATATTACGAGGTCTATTGGGAATGATAGCCATTTTGGGCTTAGCCTTCCTTTTGTCAAATAACCGAAAAGCCATTAATTTTCGGCTTGTAGGCTCCGGCTTGCTTCTTCAGGTTTTGCTTGCTTTATTTATTCTGAAAACCGCCTTGGGGCAAAAAATATTTGGAACGGTAGGGCATCTCATTGAGTCTCTATTAGAATTTTCAAGAGCCGGCGGGAAGTTTGTATTTGGTTTTTTGGCAGATAAAGTGGAGCTTAGTAAGGTACTCAATCACCCCGCAGATAATTTCGCTTTTGGAATACTCATTCCTACTATCATTTTTGTGAGCGTGCTTGTATCTATTGCCTACCATATTGGCTTAATGCAAAGGATAGTAGCCATAATGGCAAAGGGAATGCACTTCATAATGGGCGTGAGCGGTGCAGAAGCCTTGTCCAATGTAGCAAGTGCTTTTGTAGGGCAGGTGGAAGCGCAGATTATGATTAAACCCTATCTTAGCTCTATGACCAAATCAGAGTTATTGGCTTCTATGGCAGGGAGCATGGCTTGTATTGCCGGTGGAGTAATGGCAATCTACATCTCTATGGGGGTAAAAGCCGAATACCTATTGGCGGCAAGTCTTATGGCTGCACCCGGCGCACTCGTTATCTCCAAAATTGTATTTCCCGAAACCGAAGAGTCCGTAACAAAGGGGAGGGTAAGTATTGAAGTAAAAAAAGCGCACTCTAACCTGATTGATGCAGTTTCTCACGGCTGTTCGGACGGCTTAAAAATCTCGCTTAATGTCATTGCTATGCTTATCGGCTTCCTTGCACTAATTGCCCTGATTAATGGATTACTCAAAGCATTGGGAGGCTTTTTGTACGAACATCAATGGTATTTCTCCGGAACCATGGAGTTTACCCGAACGCTCTCACTTGAAAGTTTATTGGGCATCTTGTTTTCCGGATTTGCATGGCTTATGGGAGTAAATGCCAATGAAATGACAGTTGCTGGTAGTTTTTTGGGGACTAAATTTGTCGCTAATGAGTTTGTAGCGTATGAAGGATTAACTGCGCTAATGAAAAACAGCCCTAACTTGCTTTCGCCCAAAACGATTACTATCCTTAGCTTTGCCTTATGCGGATTTGCGAACCTTGGCTCTATCGGGATTCAAATCGGAGGGATTGGAGAGCTTGCTCCTGACAGACGTAAGGAATTGTCTCAATTAGGAGTCAAAGCATTGATATGCGGCACTTTGGCTTCCTATCTCTCTGCTACAATTGCAGGAATGTTGATGTAACAAGATTTTAAAAAAGACCAAAGAATGCTCATAATTATAAGAAATAAAGATATATCCAATTATTTTGCAGCGAAAGGGCGCGAAAATATTATAGATAAAAGATGAATTATTTAATACATTTTAAAAATCATTACCTATAAAGGGCTTAAATCAGTCATTTTAAGGGGTGTATCAGACCACATTCATATTTGGGCTGGTTTAAAGCTGACAGTAGAGTACTGATTTAATCTATAATCAACAATTTTCCTCTAATATCGCTTTTATAAAAGTTTATCATTAATCACTTAATATGAATATTCTGATAGCAGGAGGAACAGGTTTTATTGGTACTTACCTTGTCAAAAGTCTAACAAATCAAGGGCATACCATTACCCTACTTAGTCGTTCCAAGCGGGAGTCAGGAAATCGGTATGTGAATTACATACAATGGGACGGGAAGGAATTTCCATTAGCGATTAGAGTTGCCGTATTTGATGGGATAATCAACCTCTCCGGAGAGAGTATCGCGAAAGGGAAATGGACAGATTCTTACAAACAAAAACTAAGAGAAAGCCGAATAACCTCTACAAAAATCTGTGTAGATTACATCAATGCTTGCAATATTTCTCCTCATTTTTTTCTTAATGCCTCCGCTGTGGGGATTTACGGAGGGGATTCTACACAAGAGGCTGATGAAATGTCTCCGCTTGGTGTGGACTTTATGGGGCGTTTATGTACCGAGTGGGAAGAGGCTTCTAAGCCTGCTCAATGTCGTACTATACAGCTTAGAATTGGGATAGTATTGGGCAAAGGAGGGGGCATAATTCAAGAGATTACCCCGATTTATAACATGCACTTAGGAGGAGTAATAGCTTCGGGCAAACAAGGAATAGCATGGATACATATTGAGGACTTGGTTAGAGCTATACATTTTATAATAGAAGATAAAAACATATCAGGACCGGTAAACCTTGTCGCGCCTTACTGGGTAAGCCAGGCGACCTTTTCTGCCGGATTAGAGAAGACTATTGGGAAATGGAACCCCTTTTTTATCCCGGCTTTTGCTCTGAAAATGATATTAGGAGAAAAGGCAATTTTATTATGGGGAGGGCAAAAAGTGAAACCCACCAAGTTATTAAATGCAGGCTTTCTGTTTAAATACAACGAATTAGAAGCAGCATTACATCAAATTTATACCCCACAATAGGCGTAATAATATGAGAATAGGATTGTTGAGCGAACCCTCTAACTTCCATACGCGAAAATGGGCAGAGAACCTTTCCAAATCTGGAGCCGAAGTGATTATTTTTAGCTTTGAGGCATATCCGAATTTTGAAGGAGTACAATGTGTGCAGATAACCCCTCCTTTAACATACAAAAATAAAGAAAACGCGTTAAGCTACTTACTCTCCGGCAAAAGATTGAGGAAGGCTCTAAATACATGGAAGATAGATATTGTCTTTGCGATAAATGTTACACCCTTTGGAATATGGGTACTTAACTCCGGTTTTAGCCCTTTTATTTGCTTTGCTATTGGAGCGGATATCCTTGAGTTTCCGCCCGATTTCTACAAACTTTCCGACCTAAATAGCCGTGGTTGGAGCAATCAAAAGTTAGAACTCTCCTTTGTTTCCGGAGTGATAAAAAAAATTCGGTATCATTATTATCGCTATTGGGTGTCTAAAGTGCTTCGCTCGGCTTCCTTGATTTTGGGAGACAACTACGTACTTACTGATGCCATTCAGCAATGGTTTAATATTCCGGAAATAGCAGTTAGAATGGTGCGCGGTGGGGTAGAGCCGGAATTATTTAATGTTAGTCAAGATTTACTCAACGCAACCAAGAAAAATTTTAGAATCCCAGAAAACAAAATCATTGTGCTGATACCCAGAGGAATGAAGTTAATATACCAAACCGATATTATCCTCAAAGGCGTGATGAAGTTTTTGGACACGGGGGCGGGAAATGTGTATTTTATCATTCTTTCTTCCTCCTACGAAACCCCCGAAGAAGTAGCGATATTAATTCGGGAATTAGAAAATAAATATCCGGAATCTGTTTTCTTTCAGGAAACCCTCATAGACCGCAAAGCAATGTATCCTTTATGGTGCCTGACAGATATATTTATTTCAGCCCCCATATACGATGGCTATTCTGCAGTAGTAGCAGAAGGAAGATACGCTGGGGCAATTCCCGTTGTCAATGATACGCCGGCTACACGAGAATTGCTCAC
>CAUJFT010000047.1 GCA_963169475.1 Bacteroidota bacterium
GGCTTTTGTAGCATTTACAGAGGATTTTAGCCTTTCTATTTCAGAAGAAATTCCCTTAAATATCACGGTTACCCCAACAGGCAATTCCAAAGGAGTCTATGTTACGGATATTACCAATAAGGGATTTCGTATTGTTGAGAATGAGAATGGTAGCTCAAACATCGCTGTAAATTGGGTGGCTTATGGCACAAGAACAGGATATGAGAACCCTGCCGAAATACTTTCTCCCGAAATTCTATCCGGAAATTTTGATAAAAATATGGAGGCTGTAATGTATAATGATAATAATACAGACGGCACTGCCAAAGGAATTTGGTTCGATGGAGAAAAAGTACAAACCGGTCAAACCCCTGAATCTTTCTACACTGCCAAACATGCAAAAGTACGTACTCGTCAGCACCCCAATGCAGATAATGTTAATCCTAATCCTCCTAAAAACTTAACAAAAGTAAATGGTGAGCAGACACCACAAGTGATAGGAGTAAGCGACATTCCGCTTGAGGTACAGAATAAGTCAAGTGTAAAAAGAGGTAACCTTGAAGCAAATGATTCTCCCATAGACAATAAGAAAAAATAAAACAAGGTTCTACCTTTGATACAATTACAAGGTTGCCCCTAAAAAGGCAGCCTTTTTTGAATATATTCTGATATGATAATTAAAAAGATATTTGATATTCCTGATTTATTTCCCTAACTGTTTAATGCTTTACTCATTCATTTTTACTCCCTCATTTCTAATTACTCTATCATGCCTCGAACAAAATACCGTAGATTTTGGTTAAGCCTATCAAGATTACGTTAGCCTTGATTATATGAAAAGAGATTATAAAATGCTTGGCATAATATGCTGGTCTGTAGGAATAGGATTTATGGTTTTCCCCATTATATTCAAAGCTGAAAAGGGGAACATACTTGCTGGCTCTGTTTCCGTATTATTATTTCTGATAGGCACGATGTTCTGGCTTAACCGAAAACAATAACAAGCTCATCTTATATTTTTTTAAATAACCAAATAACATTATTTTATAATGAATACCGCGCAAATTACGGCTTTATCTGAAACAGTTCAGGATTTTCTTCCCTTGAATGGGATTGATTTTGTGGAATTATATGTGGGAAATGCCAAACAAGCAGCTCATTTTTACAAAACGGCTTTTGGCTTTCAGTCGCTTGCCTACTCGGGACCTGAAACAGGGGTAAAAGACCGCGCCTCTTATGTTCTGGTCCAAAGAAAAATCGTGTTAGTACTTACGACAGCCTTAAGCCCTACGAGTGAAATTGCTGCGCATACTCATTTTCACGGAGATGGGGTAAAATATATAGCCTTTACAGTGGATAATGCCATTTCTTCTTTTGAAGAAACCACTCAAAGGGGGGCAAAACCTTATCTGGAACCCATTACTAAAACTGACAAACAAGGCTCTGTGATTATTTCAGGGATTCAAGCCTACGGAGATACCGTGCATTTATTTATAGATAGAACGAATTATCATGGAGTATTTTTACCCGGCTTTCAAAAATGGGAATCCCACTATAACCCTACCCCGGTAGGCTTGGCTGCTATTGACCACATGGTTGGAAATGTAGGCTGGTTTGAAATGAATAAATGGGTAGATTACTACAAAAATATTCTTGGCTTCAATCAACTGATGTCCTTTGACGATAAAGATATTTCTACCGAATATTCTGCCCTGATGAGTAAAGTAATGCAAAACGGTACAGGAAAAGTAAAGTTCCCTATTAATGAGCCAGCAGAAGGGAAGAAAAAATCTCAAATAGAAGAATACCTTGATTTTTATAAAGGTCCTGGGGTTCAACACATAGCATTAAGTACCCCCAACATCGTTGAAACAGTAACCGCTCTCAGCGATCGCGGAATTGAGTTCCTAAAAGTACCCACTACCTACTACAAAGAATTACTAGAAAGAGTAGGGCATATTGATGAGGATATAGAAATATTAGAAAAGTTAGGTATCTTAGTTGATAAAGACGATGAAGGCTATCTTTTGCAAATTTTTACCAAACCAGTAGAAGATAGACCTACGATGTTTTTTGAAATCATTCAACGCAAAGGTTCGCGGTCTTTTGGAAAAGGAAATTTTAAAGCCCTTTTTGAAGCCATTGAAAGAGAACAAGAACTAAGAGGAAATTTATAATAATCTCCCCCAAAATCAAAATACCTATCCCCCAAAGCACACAAAAGCAAGGGGGATATTTTTTATGATTAATCCTCGTAGAGTTGATAGATAGCCCTTAACTCTCTACCCATTTGCGCATAATCCATTCCGTACCCTACCACAAAATCATCAGGGATATTAAAGCCAGTATATTCTGGTCTTTTAGTGCCTTTGAAAGATTCTGGCTTAAAAAGAAAGGTAATGGTTTCGATACTTTCTGGACGGAGAGCGTCTATTTTTTGCCTTAAAAATTCAAGAGTAAATCCTGTATCTATAATATCTTCAGCGATAAGTACCGACTTTTGGCTAATATTTAAGCTATCTAATCCCCACACTTCCCTCGTACTACCGCTACTAACTCGTTCGTTTCCATAGGTAGATACCCTCACAAAATGTATTTCCATTGGCATCGTAAGATAACGAACCAAATCCGCAGTGAATATAAAAGAACCATTTAGCACACAAATAATATGTAGCGTCTTTCCTTCATATATCACGTTCAAGGTTTCAGCTAAGGATTTTACCCTTTCCATGATGACCGTTTCAGGTATCAATATCTGAAAGGACTTATCATGGATTTTAATAGTTTCCATAGAAAAAATGAAAATTTATTGGGTAACTTTACGCGCAATTACTCGGTGTACTCCGGCAACAATATCCCCGGCAGTAAGTCCGTATTTTACCATTAGTTGTTCAGGGGTACCGCTTTCGCCAAAAGTATCTTGAGTACCAATATACTCTTGAGGAGAAGGTAGGTTTCGGCTTAACACGTTCGCTACCGAATCTCCTAACCCACCCAGAACATTATGCTCTTCGGCGGTTACGAGACAGCCCGTTTTGCGAACAGATTTCAAGATAGCCGCTTCATCTATCGGCTTAATAGTATGTATATTAATGACTTCTGCAGCAATTCCTACTTCTCTTAGGATTTCGGAGGCTTTGAGTGCTTCCCACACCAAATGCCCACACGCAAAAATACTCACATCTTTCCCCTCTACAAGTACTTGTGCCTTACCTATTTGAAAATCAGGGTCTCCTGCGGGAGTAAATATCTCTACCTTAGGTCTTCCAAAACGAAGATAAACTGGCCCCTCCCATTCCGCAACAGCAAGCGTAGCAAGGCGTGTTTGATTATAGTCACAAGGTACTACAACCGTCATGCCCGGTAGCATTCGCATTAGCCCTATATCTTCCAGAATCTGATGAGTTGCGCCATCTTCTCCAAGCGTAATCCCGGCATGAGAGGCACATATTTTTACATTTTTTAAAGAATAAGCAATAGACTGCCGAATTTGGTCATAAACTCTCCCCGTAGAAAAATTAGCAAAAGTACCTGTAAACGGAATAAAACCCGCAGTAGCTAACCCTGCCGCAACGCTCATCATATTGGCTTCGGCAATACCGGCTTCAAAGAACCTTTCCGGAAATTCTTTTTGAAATGAGTCCATTTTAAGAGAAGGTATTAGATCTGCACAAAGCCCCACGACTTTAGGGTTCTTGCGCCCTGCCTCTAAAAGCCCGTCTCCAAATCCGGAGCGGGTATCATTTTTACCGGTAACAATATATTTCATGCCTTTTATTTTTAATTTGGGGGCGAAATTACACATTCATTTTTTAATCCCCAAATCATAAGCATACCCTTTTTAGGATAACTACTATGCCTGATAGACCCAATCTAATACTTTAACCCAAACTTTTTAGCATTAAATACAGTTTTGAAGCCTGAATAGATAGATTACTTCTATGCTCGTATTCAATTAAATTATGGAAATTAAAAAAGCGGTATTTCACAGTAGTAGTGGGAATATGAAGCAGCTTCCGGAAGGAGAAATTCCGGAATTTGCATTTGTTGGGCGGTCAAATGTAGGAAAATCCTCTTTAATCAATATGCTATGCAATAACAAATCGCTCGCAAAAACAAGTAGCACTCCCGGCAAAACACAGACCATTAATTTGTTCTTTATCAATGAAAAATGGTACCTTGTGGATTTACCCGGCTACGGATATGCTAAGGTCAATAAAAACGCAAGGGATAAGTTTCAGTCCTTAATTACTGATTATGTATCAAAAAGAGAAACCCTTAAACATGTTTTTATCTTGATAGATGGTAGAATCCCCGCACAGAAAATAGACATGGAATTTGCAGAGTTTTTGGTTCACGAAGAAATTCCCTTTTCTTTTATCATCACCAAGACCGATAAATCCAAACAATCCGAAATAGGAAAACTTCAAGAAACGCACTTACAATGGATTCATTCTCTCAACGGTACCGATTCTACCTTTCTCCAATGCTCGTCCGCAGCACGCAAAGGCAAAGAACTAATCTTATCGTTCATTAGCGATATGCTTTCCCAATAGCGGGTAGTTACTAAGTAGTGATGAGTGATTAGTTTTGAGTTATTAATTTTTAACTTTAGGTAGTGAATAGCAGAAAATGAATAAAAAATAATAAGATTAAATATTTGATAATCAATATAATAATCAATATAATAATCAATATAATAATCAATATAATAATCAATATAATAATCAATATAATAATCAATATAATAATCAATATAATAATCAATATAATAATCAATAAGCATCTACCTATTTATACTTCCTATTATCAATTACTAAAACAAGGGTTATTTATTTTGTATCACTTATACGGCAAAGGCAAGAGGTTCTTAACGCTATCAAGAAGTCTCCTGCCTCTTTTTCTAATTTTTTGACCTATTATTTTTTCCTTATCCTGTACAAAGTCTAAAAGTAAATAAAAATACCTATTTTTGCGGTCTGAAATCTATATTTGAAATAATGAAACTAATCGAAGAACTACGTTGGCGGGGATTAATCCAGGATATTATGCCTGAAACAGAGGAATATCTTGAAAAACATAAAGTGAAGGGGTATGTTGGATTTGACCCGACCTCGAACTCCTTGCATATTGGCAACCTCGTACCAATTATGCTTTTAGGGCATCTCCAGCGCAGAGGGCATACTCCCGTAGCATTGATAGGAGGAGCTACGGGAATGATTGGAGACCCGTCCGGCAAAAGCGCGGAAAGGCAATTTTTATCAGAGGACATACTCCGGTACAATGAGCGTTGTATTCAAAAGCAACTTAGGCGGTTCTTAGATTTTGAAAGAATAGAAAATCCGGCAGAAATGGTGAATAATTATGATTGGTTTAAGGAGATTGATTTCCTTTCTTTTCTTAGGGAGGTAGGAAAATACATTACCGTCAATTATATGATGGCGAAGGATTCTGTAAAGACGCGTATCTCTGGTGATTCTGGTATTTCTTTTACAGAATTTACGTATCAACTCATTCAGGGCTACGACTTCTATTGGCTTTATACCCATAAAAATGTTCAGCTCCAGATGGCGGGTGCAGACCAATGGGGAAATATTACTACAGGTACTACCTTAATCCGGAAAAAAACTACGGAAGGAGAACCCGTATTTGCCTTTACTGCTCCCCTCATTACCCGAGAAGATGGTACTAAATTTGGTAAAACTGCCGACGGACAAAATATATGGATAGATGAAAACCGAACTTCGCCCTTTCATTTTTATCAATATTGGTTAAATATTTCAGATGCAGATGCTGAAAAATATATCAAAATCTTTACTTTTTTGCCGATAAATGAAATCATTCAGGCAATAGAGGCTCACCGTCAAGCCCCTCACCTTAGAGGGCTTCAAAGGTTATTGGCTAAGGAGGTTACGATGATTGTACATGGGGAGGATAGACTCCGCAAAGCGGAGATGCTCACTGCTTTTTTATTCGGTAATCAAGTTACTTCGGAGATGCTTTCTGCCTTGATAAGTGAAGAATGGGAGGAAATATGTAGAAATATGCATGAAAATGACCGTAAAAAATTAAATTTTCAGGATAGACCCCCTATAAACATCCTTGACCTACTTGCCGAAACGGGAATTACTCCCTCAAAAGGAGAAGCAAGACGGATAGTAACCTCCGGAGCAATCAGTATAAATGGAGTAAAGCTAACAGATGTAGCCTATACCCTCGCTCTTTCTGATACGCTTGTAGGTAGGTATTTTTTTGTTCAGAGTGGCAAAAAAAATAAGTATATCGTAGAGATTAGCCAATAAAAATATACCTTGGAAAACTTAAAAAGAAACCGAAAATAGGAGCATGTCTTTGTATTTTCGGTTCGATATTTTTTTCTGAAAATTATAAATGATTGATAATACGAGGCTGTCCAAAAAGGTAAAAACAATTTTTGAAAATCGATAATTTGTTAGTTTCTGGCTCTAAAAAGAAATGTTTTTAGGACTTACGCATTTTTTTGCAGTAAATTGATTTTCAATGCTTAAAAAACAAAATCTATAATATATTAAAACATTGATTATCAGTTACTTATTTTCCATTTTGCGTAAGTCCTAATATAGTTACAAAATACATCATTCGATTTGCGACACTACCCACAATCCAATACTTAAAAACAACGAACTATTTGTTTTTTAGCTTAATGACTTCGTGCTGAAGCTCCATTACTATAGTAGAGATTCGTTCGAGAGACATATCCGGGTCGGGGAAGTCCATACTAATAAAAGCCCTTGCTTTCCATGCTTCTTTGACATCTTCGATTTTAACCTCATAGCTTGAGTATGCGGGATTGTCGGATTTTAACAGCAATGTCCCCGTTCCTTCTCTACTGATTCTATTCTTGACTCTTTTTAAGACTACGCCTTCGGTATTAGAAACCACTATATAGACTCCGTCATCTCGGATACTTCTTAGGTCATCTACATATTGTGCGATGATGTACGAGCCTTCTTTGATAGGAAGCATAGAGTCTCCACTTACCTGGAAGGTACGGAAAGTGCCGTTTCGTGTGTCCAATTCTGATAGTGGGAGATTGAAGGAGGGGAGAGTTTCGATATATTCAGGGTCTCCGTATCCGTTTAGGTAGCCTGCGGCGGCTTTTTGGGCTACAACTGTAATGCGTTCATTTCCGTCCTCGTTGATTACAACAGGGAGAACCCTCAAGTTTTTCCCTTCGATATCTAATTTGTATTCACCCTGAATCATTTCAAACTCCTCTTTAGAAAACTCACTTAACTGACGCTCTACAAAAGCCGCTACGGGAACTTTGAATAGCTTGCAGATTGCCATCATCGTATCTATTTTAGGCTCGGCTCTCCCTTCTTCGTAAGAGCCAACAGAGTGCCTCCCTATGTCCAGCTTCTGCGCCAATTCCTCTTGAGTAAGGTTATGTATTTTTCTTAAAAATTTAAGATTTGAACCTATAATTGATTTTTCTTTTTCTCCCATATTTTTTAGGTATTTTTAAAAAATTTTAGCAAATTTAATATGCATTTAGCATATATCCAAATTTTTTTTCATTTTTCTTTATTTTTTTTGAAAAATACTATTTTTATAGGCTTTTTTTGTAGGAGGTTTGTCTGCTATTCTTCTTTACTCGTTAAATATTAGGATTTATAAAATGATTGTATCAAGTATTAAAGCAAGATAATGTTTCGGATAAATGATGAATGTAGGTAAGCTCCTAACCCAATAAAGAGAAAATCCCCATACTTTTTGGGTTTGATGTTAAGGGTTAAGAAATTTTACTCTCTTGCATTTTGTTTGGCATGATGAGGCTTTTTTGTGTCCCGTTAAAAAGAACATGAAAGATATGCTTAGGGGAGATATGCTATAGGCATTTTGTCGGGGTTGGCTATAATTTGATAGAAGGTATTGAATAATTCGGAAATATCTCTATATTTGCGGCGGTTTTGTCACTTGTAGTCCCAGCGCGAATGAAAGTAACTATCATTACTGTTTGCTTTAATGCACAAAAATATATTAAATCCTGTATAGATTCGGTATTAATGCAGGATTATCCGGAGATTGAGTACATTATTGTGGACGGAAACTCTAACGATAATACGGTTGAAATTATAAAATCCTATCGAGATAAGGTTACACGGTGGATATCAGAACCCGATAAGGGATTGTATGATGCTATGAACAAAGGCTTAGCACTTGCGAGTGGGGAGGTTGTTGGTTTTTTAAATGCTGATGATGTCTTGGCTTCTCCGGTAGTAATCTCCGAGATTGTCAAGGCGATACAGGTGCAGAAGGTAGATGGGATTATCGGAGATATTGTTCACACCAAAGAAGATGACCTTAATCATGTCATTCGTTACCATCACGCTAGAGGCTATAAAACCGCCCACTTTGAATGGGGTATGATGCCGCCTCATCCTAGTTTTTACACAAAAAAGAAATTCTATGAGAAGTTTGGCAACTTTGATACCCAATTTCGGATTTGTGCAGACTATGATTTAATGATGCGGTTTTTATATATACATAAAATTAGTTTTTATTACCTCCCAAAAGTAGTGGTCAGAATGCGCACTGGAGGGCTTAGCAATCAGGGGCTAAAAAGTATTATTCGGATTAATAAAGAGATAAAAGAATCTTGTAAAAAAAATAATGTCCCCACTAGTTGGGTAAAAATATATTCAAAATATTTTGTAAAGGTATTCCAGTTGTTTCAAAGACCTACAGAAGAATAACTACCGGAGCAAAATTGTACAAATGAAAAAATAAAGTAAAAATCACGAAATAAAAAATCCGAATGAAAAAAGCGTTAATAACCGGAATCACTGGACAAGATGGGTCTTTTCTTACAGAAATCCTTATAGCGAAAGGGTATGAAGTACATGGTATTATCCGCCGTGCAAGTAATTTTAATACAGATAGAATCGAACATCTGATGGGAAACAAGCAGCTCCGTCTTCATCATGGAGATTTGTCTGATAGTGCCAATCTTAATAAACTTATCTCCACAATCAAACCGGACGAAGTCTATAATCTTGGCGCGCAAAGCCATGTTGCAGTTTCTTTTGAAGTACCAGAATATACCGCTCAAGTGGACGCAATGGGAACGCTCCGGATTCTAGATGCGGTAATCAATCATTATCCCGAAGCGCGTTTCTATCAGGCTTCTACTTCTGAATTATATGGCTTAGTACAAGAAATTCCCCAAAAAGAGACCACTCCTTTTTATCCGAGAAGTCCCTACGGAGTAGCCAAGCTGTATGGCTTTTGGATTACTAAAAATTTCCGTGAATCTTATGGGCTTTTTGCTTGTAATGGTATTCTTTTTAATCATGAATCTGAAAGAAGGGGTAAGACCTTTGTAACGCGTAAAGTAACAGTCGGATTAAGCGAAATCCTACATGGAATAAAGAAAGAAAGCCTAAAAATGGGTAACTTAGATGCAAAACGGGATTGGGGATATGCTAAAGAATACTGTGAGGCAATGTGGATGATGCTTCAACATAGTAGTGCCGAAGATTTTGTGATTGCTACAGGAAGAACTTATACTATCCGTGATTTTATCGAAAGATCGGCGCGCTATTGTGATTGGGAAATCGTATGGGAAGGAGAAGGCGTAAATGAGAAGGGCATTGATAAAAAATCTGGAAGAGTGATTATCGAAATTGACCCCCGCTATTTCCGCCCTGCCGAAGTAGAGTTGCTGGTAGGAGATGCCTCCAAAGCAAAGAAAGAACTCGGTTGGGAAGCCAAAATAGACTTAGACGAACTGATTGACATTATGATGAAGCACGACATGAAAGACGCTTCTTATAAAAAAGTGTTACAACTTTCAGATAATTCATAGTAATAAATTAAGTAATATATGGACTTGTCTTCCAAAATATATATCGCTGGACACCGCGGAATGGTGGGTGCAGCTATTGTAAGAGCGTTGAAAAAAGCAGGATATCAGCACCTCCTCACCCGATCTTCCTCGGAATTAGACCTAAGAAATCAGGCAGCAGTAAAAAGTTTTTTTGAGGAGGAAAAACCGGAATATGTATTCCTTGCCGCTGCAAAAGTGGGGGGGATTCATGCCAACAACACTTATAGAGCAGATTTTATTCATGATAACCTGGCGATTGAGCTAAACATTATTCATCAGGCATATCTTAACGGTGTGAAGAAACTACTTTTTTTGGGTAGTTCTTGTATTTATCCTAAGTTTGCTCCTCAACCGATGAAAGAAGAACATCTCCTCACAGGTATCCTCGAACCCACGAATGAGCCTTATGCTATCGCCAAGATTGCCGGTATTAAAATGTGTGAGGCTTATCGGGACCAATATGGGGCAAATTTCATTTCTGCCATGCCCACTAACCTTTACGGACCCAATGATAATTATGATTTGAATAACTCACATGTCCTTCCGGCTTTAATCCGAAAATTTCACGAAGCCAAAACGGAAAACAAAGAATCCGTAGAGATTTGGGGAGATGGCAGCCCGATGCGGGAATTTCTTCACGTGGACGACCTTGCCAGTGCGTGTTTGTTTTTGATGGATAAATACGATGAAAAACAATTCATCAATGTCGGAACGGGCGAAGATGTAACCATCCGAGAACTTGCAGAAACCGTAAAAGAAGTGGTAGGCTTTACCGGAGAATTGCACTTTGATGCAAGCAAACCTAATGGAACCCCCCGTAAGTTAATGGACGTAAGCCGCCTGCGCCAAGCCGGATTCCGACATGCCTATACCCTTAAAGAGGGTATCAACCAAGTATATGCTGATTTCTTAAAGAATTACTCCAACTACATAAAAGGAGAAAGGGTTATCCAATAACATAAAATACCTATATTATTAATTTATCGATTTAATACTTAGTGAAGCATTTCTTTTTTAACTAAAAACGAGTGCTTCGCTATAACAGCAATTTTGCAACCCTAAAAAACAACTACAACATTCCCAATTCCAACTTTGCTTCTTCAGACATCATGTCTTTATCCCAAGGAGGGTCAAAAGTGAGTTCTATTTCCACTTCCGTTACGCCAGGTACCGTGCTTACTTTTTCCTTTATTTCTCGCGGGATTTGTTCTGCCGCAGGACAAGCCGGAGCCGTAAGGGTCATCACAACCTTAACTTTCCCCGCATCAAGTATTTGAACATCATAGATTAGTCCTAATTCATACACATCAACAGGAATTTCCGGGTCATATACTGTTTTGATTTGGTTGGTAACCGCCTCCAAGTTAATAATCGCCATATTCATAACCAACAACAAAAGTCTAAGAGATTTCTATGAAAACAAAAAGAAAAGAAAAAAGTTTAGCCTATTTAGAATTAATCTAAAATAATTTAAACGATAATCCTTAATTTAGTAAAAACTAATAGCGTACATTAGATAAGTACATCTATGATAAGTTTTGTACCCGAAAAATTTAGGGTATGAGTTCCCAAAAACGGGGGCGGGGGAGGAATTGTTCGAATATGAACTTGTTCAAATGATGTGTCCGTTAATGTTAGAATTTCATATAGAATTAGGGCATATCCATACCTCGGGCTTCCGCTTTGGACGACTCGTATTAATTTTTCATTTTCCTTAAAAATCTTACCACCATTACGACTTTTAGTAATTCCAGATAATACCGGATTTTTAGCATGAGGCTTCCATGTTCCGTGAAGCAAATTATCCGTAAAATAGATAGACAGTTCATCTAAGCTCCCATGATTTTCCGGAAAACGCGGGCGAACGGGGTCTATTGTATTCGTAAAAAGCCACCATTTCTCTTCATGGAAAAACAAAACATTGTCCTCTGTTTCAATATTTTCAAGCAAATGTTTTTTCAACTTCCATTGAAAAGGAAAATTTACCGCCTCATATAAAGATACTGACCGGTTACCTTGAGTTTCGGGCATCATGTAAATATTATTCTCATATAAAAATACAAAGGGAAAAGACAAATGAAAAGGAGCAGCAAGCACAACTACAGGCTCTGTAAATGTATCACCCTCCTTCCACTCTGAAACAGAGATACTTCCATTTGCTTCTTCTTTCTGTTGTGTTTCAAAAAAAATATAGGTTTTCCCTTCATAATCAAATAAAAAAGGGTCCGCATTGAGAGAAGAAAGAGACGGAAAAACCGGCTTTATTTGTTCAAGCGAAATATCTTCAATAGCAGTTTCTTTATGTGAATACATTAATACCCACCGCTTCTCTTTTTTTCGATGGTTTAAAAAGTGTAAAAAACGGGTATTCCATAATGTCGGGAGGCTTCGCCAAAGATACCCACTACTCACGGCTTCAAGAGATAAACTCTTATTCTGACTTGATTCCGGAGAAGGGGAGGAGGTACGGAGGGTTCTGAGAAGTAGGACAATCCCTTTTCCAAGTGCTACATGTAGATTGAGTGCCAGGGAGCGGCTTCCTCCGTAGCTATTCGACGCGCTTACTACAAAGAAGAGTCCTTGTGAGGATTGCTGATATATTACCGCAGAATAAATATAAGGCATTTCATGGTGAAAAAGGCAGGGGGATTGGTCTTTTTCTGTATAAAAAATATCATGTATCAGAAAATAGCCTTCAAATTCCGGTGGGGGAGGGGAGTAGCCTAACCAAAGGCGGGTTTCATTGCCCGAATGATTTATGTCCGTAAGGGTGATTTTGTTAGGAAAGGGAGAGTCCGCGGCAAGGTAATCGGGAATTTTTGTTATGAGATTTTCGATTGCTGCCCAAAACAAAAAAGCCTGTATAGCAGGAGTTTGCTTTGTTTCTCCATGAATATTGACTCGATAATCAAGCCCTTCTTCCGCTAAACGAGATAGCAATATAGATTGCCATAAAGGAATTGTATTGCTTTCTGGAAGATAGATTATTATCATTTCTCTATTGGGTTGAAGCCAATATTTTAATTATCTTAAAGAAACCCAAAATAGCCGAATTTGTTTCTATAACCAGAAAAGATTAAAATCCGAAACAGAGAATATTCGCGATAAACTCTCCAAACCTACGGGAATATTGTGTAACTTTGTGCCAGATTTTGAGAAGTGATTTCATAATTATTATATTTTGTTATGCTAAACTCATTGATTGGCTTTATTCAAAAGTTATTTGACCTGAAACATTTAAATGAGAATTTCCTCATTCCTTACGGAAACCTCACTTATGCGTTATTGTTTTTTATTATTTTTGCTGAAACTGGTTTTGTGGTTACTCCTTTTCTTCCCGGAGATTCTTTGCTTTTTGCGGTAGGGGCAATTGCCGCTTGGGATAATCCCCCCTTGGACTTGTTCACGCTAATTATATTATTGAGCGTTGCCGGAATTATAGGAAATACTATCAACTACCGAATCGGGTACTACATAGGTCCCAAGATATTTGAGCAAGAGAAAATTCGTTTGATAAAAAAAGAACATCTCATAAAAACCCATGCTTTTTATGAAAAACATGGAGCATTAGCCATAATTCTTAGCCGGTTTCTCCCTATTTTTAGAACATTTGTACCTTTTGTAGCAGGGATTGGGCGAATGGATTGGAAAAAATTTATGCTTTATAACGTAGTTGGAGGGATTTCTTGGGTAGTAATCGGGACGGTAGCCGGCTATCTATTTGGCAATATTCCTTGGGTACAAGAGCATTTTGAAATGGTGCTAATTGCTATTGTCGTTATCACGGTAATGCCGGCAGTCATAGGTATGGCTTCCGAATACCTTAAATCTCGCAAGGCGAAATAGGGCACAAATATATTGGTTAGTTCTCTCTAATGGGCTGGAGACCATTTCAGGGAGAGTATTGTCGTTTCTCTCCCTGAAATTTGGCAGACTGCATTTGTTTTTTTGTACCAAGGCGTTTAGCCTTGTTCCGAAGCCTATTTCAAGGATAGAGATGACTTTCCTTGTGGTTTCTGTGTTTTTTCTCCACACTCTGTTGCGCAGATAAAAGTAGAAAAAGACTTGGCAATCGCTCCAAGTTTATCGTGATAAGTAGCCTCAAATTGGGGAGTGAACTCTCGTGTAAAACGCATCTCCATTAGGAGAGGTAGAGAGAACTAAACTGCCTCTACAGAGGTAACTTCGGGTATCATTCTTGTAAGCATACCTTCGATACCGGCTTTAAGTGTAATCATAGCCGAAGGGCAACCCGAACAGCTCCCCATAAGTTTTAGTTTGACCACCCCATTTTCAAATCCTTGATAAATAATATCTCCTCCGTCCATAGCTACTGCCGGTCTGACAGATTCATCAATTAGTTTACGAATCTTTTGTTCTATCTCCCCTTCTTCGGTTACTTCTTCGGATTCGATAAGGTATTTTCCCGTCAAGATTGGTTGTCCAGAATTAAAGTAAGATTTAAGAAAATCCTTCATGGCAGGAATGACCTCTTCCCATTGAAAATCAGCACCTTTTGTAATGGTAATAAAATTTCTACCAATAAAAACCGATTCTACAAACCGGAAGTTAAAAATCCTTGCCACGATAGGCGCGTCTTCTGTCTGAGAGGCATCTGGAAAATCCGCAGTCCCATTTTTTATGAGAATCTGACCGGTTACAAATTTAAGCGAAGCCGGATTTGGAGTTATTTCTGTATATATCATATTTTTATATCAAACACAATAAAAATTTAGCGAATCATTTGTTTTTTTTACTTATCTCTAAAACGGACAATTTAGCAGAAAGGTTCGGTTTTCTGCCCGCGTAAAGGCGGTATAAGTCCAGCGGATATAGGCGTAAATATCATTTCCATAGTCCGGCTCAAATGCCACAATTACATTTTCCCATTGTCCTCCTTGTGCTTTATGCCCGGTGATGGCGTATCCGTACTTGATTTGGAGCGCATGAAGATAAGGGTCTTGAGTCATGGCTTTTTGGGCATCTTTCTTAGAGAGGTCTGCATAAAGCATATTTCTTT
>CAUJFT010000048.1 GCA_963169475.1 Bacteroidota bacterium
CTTTTCGTCTAAGGTTACAGGGTACATCATTCGGCTGTCAGACACCGTGTACTGGTCAAACCGGATGTTTAGCCTAATTGAATGGTTTTCTCCAAGTTTCGTCATTTTTTGGGAGAGGTATTTCAATGCGCTTACGGAATAAAATATAATGAACCCGGTTTTACTAATCCCCAAACGAAAACATTTTGGTTCCTTGTGAACAAGAACCCTCTCAATAAACACATTCTCGAACGAATCTACGTGTAACAAAAACCCGTAATCGCCATAATTCTTTTCGTTTAACATGAATTCTTCCGCAGCCTTTCGGGATAGCTGGAAGAACCCTTTTTTATTCCCATACAGCGTTCTGGCTCCATGAACCCTTTTCGCCTCTCTACAAATTGTTTTTACGATTTCAATATCTCCCTTCATGATGTTTATTGATTAATGTTTTGATTACGCGTATAGGTATTCATTTCCTCCTTAGCCCTTAGGATTGCCTCTCTGATGTGAGGGTATAGTATCTGCTCTGCTTTTTCGTGTATGGGTCTGCGCCGCCTGGCGTGATGGTAGCTGTGACCTACCACCTCCGCCACGTACATCAACGGCACTCTTAGCTTTGGTTTTATTTTTTTTTCTTTCATCTTCTCGTAATAATGTAAATGGTATAAATATTTTGCCTTAATTCGCATACAAACGCACTTATTTGTGTTTGCGCTACAAAGAAAAGTGGAAATTTCCACTAATCCAAATTTTTTAGCGGAAATTTTGTATTTTTTTTATACTTTTTTTTATATTATTTACAAATGATTGACAAAGAGGCTTTTATATCAAGACTGAAATTATATATAAATCACAAAAAAATAACGATTTGGGAGTTTGAAAGACAATCCTCTTTAAGCAAAGGTGTAATCAATAGTGCTGTTAAGGGGAATGCTACGATTGGTAGCGATAAATTAGCGGAAATATTAACTCACAATAAAGACCTCAACCCCGCTTGGCTACTCACCGGTGAAGGGGAAATGCTGAGGAGTGAAGCGGCGGGTCTTAGTGCTGGTCAATTGTATGAGCTTGCGGCGTATATCCATGACCCCAAAATCAACTACAAGGGGAGTAGCTATGTGCTGCCTTTTTTTGAAACAGCGAGTGCGGGTTATATTGTGGGGTGGGGAGATATTACGCATGAGGTTTACTTTGAGAGCTTCCGGCTGACGCCGCACATGGACCAGCTGATACGGGGGTTTGTGGTGGCGGGTGATAGTATGCACCCCGCGATGAATAAATACGATATAGTGTTTTGCCGGCGCATTTTAGACGTGCGCAACTACACCTTTAATATTATGAACGTATATGTAGTGGTGGGAGCCGGGGGCATTCTCGTAAAAAGGGTGAAGGTAGTCGAGGATGAGTTGGTCCTGCTCTCTGACAACAGACGCTACCCGGAGATAAGACTCCATAAACAAGAAATATACGAAATATGGCTATGTGAAAAATTGCTTTCCGACATCGCTCATTCTATATAGATTGGGGAGGGATTTGCCGGAGTTGAGCGCAGCCATCGACGCAATTCGGAATAGTAAACGAAGCACAAATACACCCCCAAAAAAAAGCCAAATGCAAAAAAAAAACATAACGAAATGTAAATAGGAGGGTTTGAAAAAAGAAGAAAAAAAGGAGATAACTTACTGATTATCAATCCAAAAACCCGAAAAAATGTGTAAAAAACGTGTAAAAACGTGTAAAAAAACGTGTAAAAACGGCATATTTCTAAGCATTTACGCCCACTTTTTGCACAAAACGTGCATTTTTACCCCCGTTTTTGTCCCCTAACATTCGGTCAAAAGTGGCATTTGATAACTTTTAAAAAACGAAATGTAAATTTATGGTTATCAAATTAAATGATACCCCAAATGATACCCCAAATGATACCACGAAAAGTAAATTATAGGTAATACTTTTCCCCTGTATTAGTTCGTTCTATTCCATTTGTACAAACTGGCATATAATATTATATAAAGGGTTATTAATGAGCGGTAAAGCGTCAAAAAGCCATAAAAAAAGGGGCAAAAAGCCCCCATAAAAAGCCGTATTCTGGCTTTTTTTATTTGGTCATTCTGTTAAAAATGAGGCTTTTGCGGGGTTTATATTTTATTTTGCTATATATAAGGTACAAAAAAGAAATTGATTACCTTTTCAGTAGAAAGGGCAGATAATCTCTTTTGATAGAAAAAAGCTACCCGTATTTAGGGGTAGCTTTTTATTTTTTAGGTTTATAGTAGCCACTTATCTTAGAAGCGTTACCGAACTTTTATTTGTCTTTTTCACCCCTTTGGCGGTAGTGTATTCTATGACACAGATATATACCCCTTCCGGGCAAGGTTCTCCTTTTCTCTTATCCAATCCGTCCCATTTATCCGCCACATTATTGGAGTCATAGACGACTTTCCCCCACCTATCAAACATTACAAGTTTAAATGATTGGAGATTGTAACTGCCCATGACAAAGAAATCGTCATTTACACGGTCTAAGTTGGGAGAAAAGGCGGACGGAATCCACACATCTCTAATATCATATACAAACACTTCTTTTGTAATAGTATCCTTGCAGCCAAAGGAATTGGTAGCGATTAGCGTTACGGGAGCGAGCCCTTCGGCGGGAAAGCCCGTAAAAGGCTCCGGGTGTGTGGAATAATTCCCGTCTCCAAACTGCCAGAGTAGGGTTAGTCCGGTAGTAACGGGGTTGCCTACTGATGTATAGGAAGAGTCTGTAAAATAGACAATCTGATTTACCTCTACCGTATCTCTTTCAAAATAGAAATTAGCAGTAGGGCTGGGGTTCAGGGTTACATTTACGGTTTCGTCACTCTCACCAGGACAGTTTGCAAGGTAAGAGAGGCTCTTTACAATATAGGTATGAGGTTGAATAATGTCGAATAACTCCAAATACGTTCCAACCTCAACCAATCCGCCGTTTAGGTCATACCATTCAAAGTGTGCAACGTCAGTGGAGGGTGCAGTTACCTGAAGTATAGCATCAGTCCATTTACATACTCCAATATCCTTAACTACCGGAGTCGGAGGGATATAATCTACTAATAACTGCACACGTGAACGATTATAGGCGGCACATCCGTTTAGTACGCTTTCGACATAGTAAATAGAAGAAATTGTAGCACTCGTAGCGTAATTCGGACCTGTATGTATAGGCAACGTAGAAACGAGGTCAGGATACCATTTAAAAACACACCCGGCAGGACCCGCTACGGAAAGTACTCCGGTTTCTCCAGGGCAAATAGTATCTGGAATTGTAATTGCTGTATCTGGGCGTGGGTTTACGGTTACATTAACAACCGTATTGGGACCCGTACAGCCGATAGAAGTAGAGGCATTTACATAGAAAATTATATTTTGGGAAAGCGCAGGAGTTACATAAACGTTTCCGGTTGCAAGCGGGTTCGTAGAACTCGGATTACTATACCAACGAATGGTAGTACCCGCTATGGGTTGAGCAGTAAGGGTTGCTTGTTCTCCGTGACATACCGTAACCGCAGGGACTACGGGAGCAGGGGGAATCTGATCCACGCTCAAAAAAACAGGAGAACGAAGGACGCTGACACACCCATTTACGTCTGTTGCAGAGACGTAAAGCGTAGTATCGTTAAATACAGGTCCAATATTTGGGTTTGCCCCTGTGTGAATGGGTAACCCGCCCGAGGCGGTGGTGTACCACACAAAAGTTACGCCTGGAGGGGCGGTAGCAAGGAAAATTCCGTCATCACCAGCACAAACCGGAGCGGCAGAAGCCGTAGGAGAAGCCGGCGCGGCATTGACAAGTACTGTAAAACTACCGCGCGAAGCCCCGGTACAAGTAGCATTATTTACAGCCTCTATATAAAACGTAGTACTGGTCGCTAAGGGAGGGGTAGTATAAGACACGCCTGTTGTAAGCACATTCCCGCCTACTGCGGCATCGTACCATGTATAGACCTCATTCCCTATTGGGTTGATAGAAAGCGTAGCAAATTGTCCTTCACAGATAGGGTTAGCAGGACCTTGAATGACGGGAACATCGGGGTAAGGAACTGCCCAAACAGAAACCGTATCCATCAAGGCACAAGTTCCGATAGTGGAAGTAATGATATAATCGAATGTATCGGCAACAGTTCCATTATTTACAATGGTCAGTAACGGATTTGCGACAGTATCGAAGTTTAGTCCGGTGGAAGGAGTCCAAGAATACGCATAGTAGGGGAAGGAGGGGCTACCTAAATTAACTACTGTACCCTCGCACCCTGATTGGTCTATACCAGCGGCTGCGTTTGGGATAGCTACCAAGATAGAAGCGTTTTTGAGCGTATAAAGCGCGTCTCCCCCTCCGCCATTTGCTGCTGTAAATCCAAAAAATGGATTAAAGTTAAGATTATAAAAGCCTGTGAGTGTAGGCGTTACAGAACCATTAAGATATACATCAATGTTTCCGTTATTATAAACGACCCTCACATTATAGTAGCTATTCCCAATCAAGGCTGGTACAGTAACGGTGGGACCAGGGTCGCATTCATTCGTTCCATTATAGCGAATCTCTAATTGAGGGGCGGTACCCGGACAATTATTAAATCCGTCAAAACAGACGGAGAAGCCTGTAATCCCTCCGGGAGGAAGTCCTAATGCCCCTCCACTAAATGTAGGGGTACTCGCTGGAATTGCAGAGGTAACAATAAACGCCATTCCTTCGGGATTGCCGTCAAAAATGCGAATATCGAAGTCGGCAATCCAGAAATTACAGTTGGCATTGATGTCCATGAAGCCATTAAAAAATATCCCTCCGGCGGTCATATTCGCTTGAGGGGCGAAGTTTAGCTCATTATTGAAGGCATCTACATCTCCATTAGTATCGATCAAATTAGGAACTCCTCCTCCTAAGTCAGCAGAACCTAACAGAGTCCAACCGGTTGTATTCATGGAGGGACCCGTACCATTGAGAGAAGCAAAGACAGCTGTTTGGGAGTATCCTCTTATATATACAAATGTGAGCAAAATAACTCCTAAAATTTTAAATAAATTACATTTCATACGCAGGAATTGTATATTTGGCACAAAATTAACGTTTATATTTAAACTTTATTAAAAAAGCGGCTATAAATTTGGCATTTTTGGTCAGAACAGTCAAAAAAAACGTCTGAACTGTTTTTTAGCCTTTGAGTATTTCGACATCTGCCATAGAGACCATATTTTTTTTATTTTTATTTTGTAGAAATCGAAAAAAGTACTACCTTTGCCCCCTCATTCTAAATGTCATGGATAAGTCCTTTGAAAAAACGTATTCTCTTAATCCTGCCCGCCTCAAAATCGGTCATAATATAGAGCTTTTTGAATTAGATGGAGCTTTTTTTTCTCATTTTGAGAATGAATCTATCCAAGATTGTAGTATAAAAGCGGAACTTGAAATCATCAGAAATGAGTTTCAATTGGATGTCTCTTTTTATATTCATGGAGAGGTTACCGTAGCCTGCGACCGCTGTGCGGAAGATATGAAGTTACCTATCGCACTTAAAGAAAGGGTAATTTATTCTTTCAATGAAAAACTGAAAGACGTGGATAATTTAGAAATTATCTTTGTAAATGAAAAAGCTCCTTTT
>CAUJFT010000049.1 GCA_963169475.1 Bacteroidota bacterium
GGGCAGCTTAGAATTACGGCACAAGACTACAATCAAAATGGTCGGGATTTCTGGTCCGGTCCTATGTTGATTGGAAATGGAAACTACTCTGCTATTTATGACCAAAAATATAATCGGGTTTGGAAAGTTTCAAAATCAGAGATTGATAATCATATCGCAAACTATCAAAATACAGGATATATAACTCCTCAGCATATTTTGGATTGGCCCGGCAATGGAGATGTATTGAATGGAGAGCCTGCGCAAATCGCTCCCTATTTCGATGCGAATAATGACCAATTATATACCCCAAACTTAGGAGATTATCCTTTAATAAAAGGAGATGAAGCGATTTATTGCATTTTAAATGATTATAGAGGCTTACACACTGCGTCCGGTGGGCTATATACAGGCGTAGAAATCCATATTTTATTCTATGCCTTTGACGCGATAAACTCTCCGGAGTTAAATAACACCTTGTTTGCTTCGATTTTGCTAAAATGTAGAGGACCCCAATTACAAGATTTTTATTTTGGTATATTTGAAGACCCTGATTTGGGGTCATATATAGATGATTATGTTGGTTGTGATACCCTTAATAATTTATTTTATTGGTATAATTCAGATAATATTGACGGTGATTATGGAGTTGCTCCGCCGGCAGCAGGTTTAAAGTATTTAAATCCAGCTATGAGCAATTTTATTTATTATCATAATGACAATGACCCCTCAATTGGAAACCCTACTATAGGTTTTCATTATTCTAATTATTTGCGCTCGGTTTGGAAAGATGGGACTCATTTGGTAGCAAATGGCTTAAATGGATATGCCGGAACTGCACCCGGTCCCAATACTAATTATATGTTTACGGGAAGACCGGAGACAAATCAAGGCTGGATAGAGTTCGGAATAAATTCTCCAGGAGATAGGAGAGGGTTATCAGCCACGCGCTTAGGCGACCTCTTGACGGGTCAAGCAGTCTGCGTTGATTTAGCATGGATTGTGGCACACGATAGTAGTAATTTGGCTTCTATTGCCAAACTAAGAAACCATGCACAATTTATTCAAAACTATTTTACGGCGAACGGATTAGCCTGCGCTGCCCAAACCACTGTTTCTATAGATAACGACATGATAGAAAATCGGGTATCTATTAGCCCTAACCCGCTGAATACAAATCAGTTGATGATATTTGGGGTAAAGGGAAGTTACAGAGTATATATTTATGATATTCAGGGGAAAAACATTTTTGAGTCTTCTGGCTATGCTAAAGATGAAAAAATATCTATAATTATCCCTCAAAATATAAAAAATGGGTTGTACTATATATCGGTTAGAAATGGTTCAGGTAATGTGAGCCATCAGAAATTAATTATCCAAAATTGAGATTGATTGGCGTAGTACCTTCCTTGCTATCCTTTTGCTAGGAAGGGTAATCTTAGCCTCATATAAAGCATAAAAATTTGAATGAGAAAGAAATATTTCTTTACTTTGCAACTCAAACACTTATAACCAATTTAACAATGAAAGATTTTATCGCTTCTTTTACTCAACAGTTAAAAACGGCAATAGAGATTGCAGACAATGCTACGATTACTCCTTCCGGTCGTTCTATTCGAAACATCGTGGTTACCGGATTAGGAGGCTCTGCATTTGGAGGAGAAATCGTAAAGGCTTATATATCAGGGAAAGCAAAAGTTCCTTTTTTTATCAGTAGGGAATACGATATTCCCAAATATATAGGAAAAAATACGCTCCTTTTGGCTTGCTCTTATTCCGGAAATACAGAGGAGACCCTTTCCGCTTTTCAGATGGCGGAAGCACAAGGCGCGGAAATCGTATGTATCACTTCCGGGGGAACGTTAAAAAAGTGGGCGGAAGAAAAAGGAAAAAACTTGATTATCATACCTAGCGGCTATCCTCCCCGTGCCGCCGCGGGACTTGCCGTAGTGCAGCAGTTAAGGGTACTTCATGCCTATAAATTAATCGCGGATTATCGTCAGGATTTGGGGGTTGCCTTGAAGACCTTAGCGGCATTTAATGACCACGATAAAGCCCAGAAGTTGGCTAAGACAATGAAAGGAAAATTCTTGTTTGTATATTCTTCCGGTAAAATGGAAGCAAACGGAATACGGTGGCGGCAACAAATAGAAGAAAATGCTAAACAATTGGTTTCACACCACATCGTGCCAGAAATGAATCATAACGAGCTTGTAGGGTGGAAGCAGCCTTCGGAGCTGATGAAATATACTCATGTTACTTTTCTTGAAAGCAGCTATGACCACCCAAGAGTAAGCATTCGTATGCAGCTCAACAAGCAAACTATCAAAGAGCATACTCCGCATGTTCACACCGTAAAAGCAAAGGGGCGTGGCTACCTTGCTCAATTGTTTTACCTACTACACTTCGGAGATTGGGTTTCTTTCTACCTTGCAGAAGAAAATCAAGAAGACCCTATGCCGGTTAAAGTCATTGACTATCTGAAAAACGAATTATCTAAGGTATAAACATTCAACGCCTTTTTCTATACAAAAAGCATAGGATAAAGAGGAACCTATGCTTTTTGTGTTTTTTTACCCCTCATCACTACAGAAACAACAAATAGTAAGCGCAAATTACAATGCCAGCGTCTCTGTACTCTTCGTAGCCTATCGATTTTAAATAATTGATAGTCATTTAAACAATTGATTATCAATCTATTCTCTACGTTACCCTTACTATCCCGTTTATTACCGTCCTTTCGGAGCCATTTCAATGATTGGAATGGTCATTTCCTCAATGCTAATACCTCCGTGCTGAAAGGTATCTTTGTAATAGCCTACATAATAATTATAATTATTGGGGTATGCAAAGAAGTAGTCCTCCATCGTAAAGACAAAAGTAGAACTTACATGCGATTTGGGAAGCAGGGCATTTTCCGGCTTACGAATGGTGAATACAGTTTTGAGGTCATCATCGTAGCTTAGGCTTTTCCCTTGTTTATAGCGGAGGTTTGTTGTGGTATTTCGGTCTCCTATGATTTTTACAGGTCTCTTCACTCTAACTGTACCGTGGTCAGTAGAGATGATAACCTTTACATTTTTCTCTGATAGTTTCTTCAATACAGACAAAAAAGGAGAAAACTCCAACCACGAACGGGATAGTGAACGATAGGCTGCCTCATTGGGCGCAAGTTCTCTTATGATGTTGGATTCTGTACGTGAGTGAGAAAGCAGGTCAATAAAGTTATAGACAATTACATTAAAATCATTTCGGAGGAGATTATTCAAATTTTCTGAAATAGCTTTTCCGTCTTCGTTGGTGATGACCTTATGGTAAGAATGGGTAATGTTTAATCGGTTACGGACAATTAGGTCTTGGAGAAAATCTGCTTCATGTAAGTTTTTCCCGCCTTCTTCTTCATCGTTGAGCCAGTATTTAGGAAAACGAGTAGAGATTTCAAGTGGGTGTAGCCCTGCAAAAATCGAATTTCGGCAGTAATGTGTAGCCGTAGGCAGGATTGAATAATAGAGCGTTTCGGATTCAATTTGAAAATATTCTGAAATTACCGGTTCAAATACTTTCCATTGGTCATAACGAAGGCAGTCTAATAGGATAAAAAATACAGAGTCATATTTTTTTTCTTGAATAGAAGGAAAAACCTTTTGAGGAATTACGTCTGGAGAAAGCAGCGGGCGTTTTTTGAGGTCTTTGGTATTCACCCAATCCATATAGTTTCTGGAAACCATTCGGCAGAAATTTGAGTTAGCCTCCTGCTGCTGGGTAAGCAGCACTTCTAACATACTTTTATCTTTATTCTTTTCAATTTCTAATTCCCAGAATACTAATTTCTTATGAATTTCCATCCAGTCTTCATGGTTGTTCGCATCAAAGAATTGCATTGTAATATTACGAAAATCTTGCTGATAGGAAAGATTTGTTTTTTGATTAACAAGCTCTTTTCCCTCCATAATTTTCTTACAAGCAAGGAGAATTTGAGTGGGTTTTACTGGCTTGATGAGATAATCTGTAATTTTTGACCCAATAGCACTCTCCATGATATGCTCTTCCTCTGATTTGGTAATCATAATTACGGGTATTTGGGGGAATAATTGTTTGATTTCAGATAGGATTTGCAGTCCTCCCATGCCGGGCATATTCTCATCTAAGAAGACAATATCAAAGGGTTCTTTTTTAATTAGTGATAGTGCGTCTCCGCCATTACTGACCGGAGTAACCTCCATTCCCTTTTCTTTCAGAAATTTTATATGTGCTTTTAAATGGTCAATCTCATCATCTACCCACATAATCCTAGTATTTGCCATATTATTTTATTTGTTTATTTGTTTTATGTTAAAATTTACTTGTACGTAGTGTTCTATTATTTAGTTAGATTAAGAGATTTTGCTATCCCATTCTTTTCTTAGTTGGTGTACGCTTTCTGTTATCCACTGATTGGTATTTTCGTAGATTAATTCCCAATCTTCGGATTGTATTTTTTCTCCAAAATGTATTTTTACAGGAGTTTTAAGTCGTCCGAAAGTTCGAATAAAGTGAGGCAGGAAGGTATCATCTCCTACCCAAGCATCATCAGGGTTCTGGTACTCAATTGCGGCGGGGACAATTGGAAATAGCCCTTCGGCGGCCATCATAAAGGTTCCTTTTTTAAATTGTTTAAGACCGGGTCCCTTGAAAGTAGTGCCTTCCGGAAAAATGGTTACGGCATAAGCCTTGTTAATCCGGTATTTCATATCCGAAATCGTTTGTTTTCGACTTTCCTGGCTAGTCCTCTTTACAAACATCGTTCCTACAAGGTCGGCGGCGTAACCAATCAGAGGCCAAGCACGTAACTCTGCTTTTGATACAAAGGAAGACTTAACCAAGGAGATAAACACAAATATATCAGAATAAGAACGATGATTGGGCATTAGAATTAAGCTACCAGAAGGGATATTACCTTTAATCTCTACGACAAGCCCGATTAGTTTACAAATTCCTGCTCCCCAAATCATGGAATAGCGTAATCCCCTCTCAAAATTTCTCCCTTTAATAAGGGTTTCCGCCATCAAAAATAAAAGTACTATAAAGGTATAAATGATGATTAATAAGATTCTGACCGAACCCAAAAAATATTTCATGTAAGCATTTTTTTTATAACTGAATGAGATTTACGAGTATCTACTTTGGAAAAGTTTATATTCTCCATGATAAAAAATATTCGCTTAGGGTTGCTGTATATGATATAAAATCAGGTTATCTATTGGGTCTTTGAGGATATTTCCTACTTTAACCTTTCTTTTCCTACATGCCTCTTCCAAAACATCACTGAAGTAAAACGCAATAGAACCTACAAAATCCGTATCTATAAATTGGTATCCTTGATAGCGGCAAACCGTAGTATCTAAGAAATCCAAGAAATTCTGCTTAACCACCTCTCTTACGCCGGGTATTTCTACGATTTCTGCGGTAGGCTTTGCAAAGCTTGCTAGCGTTACATTGGGTTTTTCGGAGCGCATGACCCCAATTTTTATTTCAGCTACGGAAAGCTGCGCATAATTTTCAATATGTGTCTTGGCTATTTCGGGTAGGTCGCCTTGAAGTATTGCCTTTATTATCATTTTACCGATATTTGCCCCCGACCCCTCATCTCCGAAGATATATCCGTGTCCCCCCAAGTTTTCAAGTATTTCATCTTGATTATAGTGAGCCGAATTAGAGCCTGTCCCGAGAATACAAACGATTCCTTTGTTTCGTAGGGTACAACGTACTGCGGCAAGCATATCATGCTCTATCTGAACATGGGCTTGAGGTACTAATGCTTTCAGGAGACCGTGCATTAATTTTCGTTGGGAAACCTCAGCAAGACCTGCTCCATAAAAACAAATCTTATCTATATTACGACCAATATGCTGAATTACCTCCTCAAAAACTAAGCGCATGGCACTCTCTGTTTGTATGTTAGGATTAAATCCGGGCGACTTAAGCGTTTTTACCACTGTTGCTCCCTCACATAAACGCCACTCTGTTTTGGAAGAACCGCTCTCTGCCAATAGTAATTTCTGACTCATTATTAGATGTGTATAATTTTGTAAAAGGTTACAATTTTACTATATTTTTGGCATTTTTACAAATATTTTTTAGATAGTTTCTTCTTTATCAAAAAGTAATAAGCTGTTTGTTTTTGTGATGACCCTAAAAAACGCCTTGTTTGTGTGGTTACATGAAGCCACATTGGGTAAAAAATATGGGGTAAACGCCTTAAAAAAAAAGAAGTATCTCTTTATTCCGTTGGGAGTTAAAAACACAATTTGATGCTGCATTTTGTCCTATACAAGTGCGGAAGTAGGGCTATGTGTGATGTTTCGCTTCGCCCAACATGGTTAGGGGCTGGTAGTTTTTTATGTATTTGCCCTAAATAAAAATATTTATTCTTTGTCAAATTGGAAAAAAAACATACCTTTGTCTCCGAATAGCGATTGGGGCTGTTAGCTCAGTTGGTTCAGAGCGCTACTTTGACAGAGTAGAGGTCACTGGTTCGAGCCCAGTACAGCCCACTTTTTTAGTCCTTATCTTTCTGCATAAAGTCTTTTTTTATCAAAATTTACGCTATTTTTACTCTTCTTAGCAATTATTTTTTCAATTTTCTGAACGGGTCTTTTGTCCTTAGCGTTAGGATAGTTAGTATCAAGAACAATAGTGCCATAATACTGACAGATATTACTCCCTCTTGCCATTTAGCGGTTTTCAAGTCTTGATTTATTTGGAGTTCGTCTATTACCGGGTGGTCGTCAAGATGAAGCGTATCCGGAACAGGGCTTTGCTTGCGCACAGGTTCGGGCTGTCCTTCATAG
>CAUJFT010000050.1 GCA_963169475.1 Bacteroidota bacterium
ATTAGGAGAAGAATACGGAAAAGCAGTCGTTTATATTCGGGCATTTTCATTTTATACTGCCGGCTTATTTATCGTTACTCCACTTTCTTATCTTGTAGATGTAAAGAGAACGCTCTCCACTTTTTTTGTCCTAAATTTAGGGATACTTGTAGGGAAGATAGTGTTTTTGGCAATCGGCTGCCGCAACGGATTGGAGGGCGAAATGATACGTTGGTACGCAATAGGTTCGGGTGTTTTAATAGTGGTTCAAGCAATTTACCTTTTGAGACTTGGTATAAAAAGATAAACTCCAATCTCCCGATTAATTATGGAGGTAGTTTTTTAGAGACAGCCCGTTCTACCTCCGTCCACCGGCAAATTAATTCCATTTATATATGCTGCTTGTGGAGAGGCGAGAAAGCCTACCGCGTAAGCAATTTCTTCTGCCTTTCCGAACCTTGAGGCAGGAATTTCGGATATCATCTCACGGGTTACTTCTTCTTCTGATTTCCCGCTTTTAGTTACCTTATTGGCGATGATAGTAGAAAGCCGTTCGGTATCAGTAGCGCCGGGAAGTATATTATTTACTGTAATCCCAAAAACGGCAAGTTCATTTGCCATCGTTTTTGCCCAATTTGCTACGGCAGCGCGGATAGTATTAGATACGCCAAGGTTAGAAAGTGGTTGCTTTACGGAGGTAGAGATAATATTAATAATTCGCCCGTAACCGGTAGTCTTCATCGAAGGGATTACCGCTTGTGCAAGTAAATGATTAATGATTAAATGCTGACGAAATGCGTCCGAAAAGGAATCTGTCAAGGCGGAAACAATGGGCCCTGCGGCAGGTCCTCCGGTATTGTTTACAAGTATATGAACGGGTAAGCCCGATTGAAGGAACTGATGTACGCTTTCTGAAACTTGTTCGGGATTAGTAAAATCTGCAACAATATAATGATGATGTTGAGTTAAACTACACGGAAGTTTTGCTATTGTATCTTTTAATTTTTCTTCATTACGGGCAATAAGGATTACATTTGCCCCCATCTGCGCAAAAAGTTGAGCTGTAGCCTTTCCAATCCCTGATGTGCTGCCACAAACTAAGGCATTTTTATTCTCTAAGGTAAATATCATCTCTGTTTTCTTTTAAATTGGGGGCAAATTTATCTTTTTTTTCACTCACACCCAAAAACATATTAAAGGGTTAAAATAAAAATATATGTCTTTATTCCCTTAGGAATTAAATAGGGCTAAATAGGGTGTATTTACTTTACCCGAATTATGTACGAGTGAGTAAAAAACGAATACAATATTTTTTAGTCAAATATTTGATAATCAATAATCTTATTCAGTTTTATTTTTTACTGATAAGTACTTATGTGCTTAATTGTACTATTTTTTCTACCCTTGCCTACTTCCACAAACTATGCGTGATGTTTTGCTTTCGTTTAACATGACGGGGAGAGATTGGCATACCTTGTCTTGATAATTTTTAATGGGTTTGCCCTATTTTCGCAATTCTGACCCAAAAACATCAGCAGATAATTTGTATTTTTGCAGAGAATTGGAGCTATTTATCGAAATATATTATATAAGTACGTAGCAGTCAATTATTTAAAGGTTGTTTTATTTAGTTTATGAATGTCAAAAATGAAAGAAGACGATAAAGAAAGTATTTTATCTGGTCAGGAATCAAGATTTGTAACGGAGGATTCGCGTTTGATTATCGTAGGGACAGATGCAGACGCAAGAGCGGCTTTGGATATTGCGGCTTCCCTCAATGCGGTAGTGTATGGAATCATGTCCGATACTCCAGAAGATGAAGGGAAAGAGATTAATGATATTCCTATAGTCATGCGATTAGATTCTTCGGACGGGAAAAAATTTATTGACACGGAACGTCCTGATATTATTGTTACAGACAGAGATATTGAAAGAAGAAAAGACCTTCTTCGTAAGACCTATTCCCGAAAGGCAAATTTTATCAACTTAGTATATCCTGATATAGTCATTTCAGCTTATTCCGGTATGGGGATTGGGAATCTGATAGGGTCGGGCTGTGTTGTACTTGCTAATTCCAAGATTGGGAGCCATAATTCTATTCAACCCGGTGTGTTTATTGACACAGATGTAACAATAGGAGAATTATGTACAATACAAGCCGGTGCCAAAATCGGAAGAGGAGTTACCATAGAAGACGAAGTATTTATCGGGGCAGGGGCAGTGCTTTTTGCAGGAATCAAAATCGGACATAAGGCATTTATCGCGCCCGGCGCAGTAGTATTTCAGTCCGTAAACGAGGGCGGAAAAGTAGCAGGCAATCCCGCTAAATCTACTGGAGCATAGTTCAAGCAAAGAAAGTATTCCGACAAGCAATCAGAAAGAGATAAAAAAAGAAATCTTGTATGAATACAAGATTTCTTTTTTTTGGGCAATGATTTGGGGAGATTCTTTATTTATACAACAAAGGCATTAGCTTCTTATTGATCTTCACCGGATACTTTTTGGCGAGTTCTGCAAGCCATTCTTGTTCAAGATACTCTTGATATTTAGTAATACATTCTGATTTAGCTTTTGCAAAGGGTTTTATCCCTGCGGGATACTTTTGTTCGATTATATAAATTTTAAAGAAATCACCCTCTTTAACGGGTTGGGAGCGAAATCCTTTACTTTCCTTAAATAAGAATGCTACATTCTCGTTTTTCCCTTTCTCATAAGTTGGGGCAATAACCCTAATTTTCAAAGGAGAACCGGCATTAATTAGCGAATCAATATATTTTGAGGTCTTTCCTTCTTCTAACAACCGTAATACCTCCTTTGCGGTTTCCTCATCACTGGTTCTAAATTCGCGTACATCTATCATCTCATCTGCTCTAAAAGAGGATTTATTGGCTTCGTAATATTTTTTTAGTCCTACGGTATCTTCTACAGCCTTTTTCCACACCTTTTTATCCATTAAGGTAAAGAGGAGTATCCCGTCATGATATTCTCTAAGGAGAGCCTTATAGTCTGGATTTTTGGCGGGGAGACGGTCTTCTTCAAAAGCGAGGAGGCTTTCATTGATAAAGTTATTAAGTGCGGCTTCTGATGCTTGCGCAACTGCAAGTTTAGGGAATCGTGGTTTTACACGATTATAATAATCTACAAAATCTTGTAGCGTTTTACGATAGGCGGGTTGAGTTCCATCTGAAAGAGAAAATAACTCTAATTTAAAATCCGAAGAATCCTTATATTCCGCTTTAGACCACATTCCTTTTGTGAAAGACTCTGTAAGGTTCTTTTTGAACTTATTCCAATTCTGGGTATTCAGGGCAAACTTATTTTCTTTCTTAATTTTATCAATCAAGGCTTGGCGACCTAATTGAGCGCGAGTATCGCGTTCTATTTTTCTTTTTAAATCAGCTTTAGAAGCCTCAAACTCGGCGGGGGGCGTTACTTCTGTAACCTTTAATATATGCCACCCAAACTCTGTCTTGAAAGGCTCACTTATTTCGTCTTTTTTCATTTTAAGTTTTCTATCCTCCAAATCGGGACGAAGGCGGGCGGTTCCGAGGTCTCCCCCTTTGGTGGCGGAGCCGGGGTCATCAGAATATTGCTTGGCAAGTTCCTCAAACTTTACGCCATTTTTCAGTTGCTGATAAATCTCATTGATTTTAGCAATCGCTTGTGTTTCATCTTTCGCACTATAACGGTCGCCTACACGGACGATAATATGCGCACATCTTTTAGTGCCGAGATTAGGTATTTTGTCTATAACCTTTATAATATGGTAACCGAATCTTGTCCTAACTGGCTTAGAAACACTACCCACGGGGGTGTTAAAAGCGGCAGTCTCAAAAGGATATACCATTTCAAAAACGGTGAAATACCCGAGATTTCCTGCATTATCCTTAGCAGAAGGGTCGGAAGAGTACCGCTTTGCCATTGTTTCAAAGTTACTTCCTTTATTCACAATAGAGTCCCGAATATTCATGATTTTCTGATACACTGATAGCGTGTCCTCTGGTGCGGCATTTTCATCTAATGCCAGCAAAATATGAGAAGCATTTACCAGATACTTAGAACGCTCATAAGCCTCACGAATCAGATTGTCCTCCACGTCCTTAGCAGCAAGATAAGGCTGTGCAAGTTGTTTTTTGTAAGTATTATATTCTGCCTCAAATTCGGGCGTTTTATTTAGACCCATCGCCTCCGCTTCAAATACTTTTCGTTTAAAATTAACATATAAATCTAAATATTCCTGATATTGTTTTTGAGTATGTTTGGAAGCTGCTTCAAAGCCTCCATTGTTTTTTTGATACACCCGCTCAAAATCTGCCTTAGTTACTTTTTCTTTTTTGAATTTAAGCAAAACGGGGCTTTGACCAAAACTTAAGTTTGCTATTATGCCCAAAAACAGCAGTAAGCAAATTTTACCTATAACCTTCATATATCCCAATCCTATTGTTAAAATGATTAATACAATATTTTTCAGGGCGCAAAGATACAAAACTCATAGGTTTTATTACTATCCGCTCCCCAAAAAAAACAAGGTTACACGACACTCTTTTTTAACGAATGGAGAGGGGAATCAAAAAAATATTTTTTTTTATTTGATTATCAATCATTTAAATATAAGTACACGTGAGTAAAAAACTAAGGAAATAATTATCATTTAAAACATTGAACATTAATTATTTACTATTCATTATTTACTATTCACTGCTTAATAGCTTGGTTTGTTTACTTTTTATGATAAGACAAAATTATCTGCCCTTACTTATTAGATTGCATAAATTCTTTATACAGAAGGAGGGGGCAATTGCACTTCCTGTCGGGTATTTGTTTTTGGAGTTAATGGAGAAGGCGTGCCGGCGGCATCACCCGACATAACGGGAGACCTTTACCTATTATCGTAAAAAAGCCGGATAGGAAAATGTTCTTTTTATAAATAAAATAGTAAAATCTAAAACAATATCTATTTATTTTCGTAATATAGCTAAATATATTTGCTTTTTTGGATTTTACTTCTTTACTTTGCATAAAATATTTATTACTTGATTATGGCTCAACATTGGCATATTCTATTACCATACGCTATTGCTATCGAAGACAAGCCGGGGCTTATTGCGGCTTTTGAAGAAAAATACAAGTCAGTTTTTCTCTTTGATAAAGTATTAGAGTATCAGCAAATTACTCCCGTCAATTCAGGGCATTCTCTTACTTTTACAAGGCGTGAACTTTGTTATAGGCTTGATAATGAATGGCTAAGGGAGGAGTTTCTTGTATTTTATCGCCTCTTGCTATTTGAATTCCGAAAAATGTATGGAGGAAATTCAAAAGAGATGTATTCTCATGTATTTGAGACGGATTTATTGGAGGAGTTTTTGCGCTCTATGGAAGATTTAAACTGTAAAGGGTTTGAACTAAAATGTATAGAACAAATCAAACGGATTTCTTCTAATTATTTTCTTCATTTTGAGGTAATTTCTCCCCAAATCGTCCCCGAAGGCTATCCGCTCATACCTGTTTATCATTCACGAATAGAGGTAGCCTGCCTTATTCATTCCTACGAACCTATGAATCAATCGGCAAGGGAAACCCTTGTTTTTCATAACTTCACGGAGTATATTGTTGAAAAATTGAGAAAGAGATTTAAGATTGCCGAGTTTTTATTTACTGCCGGATATTAAAGATTTCTTGTGTTATGGTAAAGAGAAATAAGGAACTTGGGTGCTTGAATCCCATAGGATTATCCTTTCATTTACTCAAAAAGAACTATTCATAAATGTTTGTGATTTTTTTTTGTACTAACTCTTTTTATACCTTATTAGTGTATTTATATACCCCTCCTTTGACAGGGACTTTCGGTCGGGAGACAGGGAAGTCCTTTTTTTTATTTTTGAGAAAGATTGAGTATTTTCATGTTTGAATATTCTCTTTCCAAGTTGGAAGCAAGTATGAGAATCCGCTCTCCTTGATATTGGTCCAATAAGTGCAGCATCTTTGTGGCATTTTCTGTATCCATATTAGAAGTGGGCTCATCTAAGAGGAGAATATCCGATTTTGAAAATAGAGACATTCCAAACTTAACCCTTTGTAACATGCCGGAAGAATATAGCCTTAGCTTCTTATCCTTATGATCTTCCAAATTCAGGAGAGTTATCATTTCATCTGTGGAGGCTATAAGCGGCTTCTTAAACCGAAAATGTAAGGCGAGGTGTTCTTCTAAGCTAAAATCCGAATAAAGGGTAATTTGAGGTCCCGTCCAGCTTATATGATTGTACATGGATTCATAACCGGTTTTTTTTCCATTTTTCTCAAAAAAACATTTTCCTTCGGAGGCATTCATCTGTCCGGCAATAATTCGCATCAGAGTAGATTTGCCGGAGCCGTTAGTTCCGGTTAGGGCAAGGGATTCTCCTTGATTCAAGGTAAGGGTAAGGTTTCTAAACAGCCACCTGCCGTAGAATTTTTTGCCGATATTTTGGAGTGTAACAGAGAACAAGGGCTGAATTAATTATTTTAGTTTTTGAATTAAATGAGTGGTGGAGTATCCCGCTACAAAAGGGAGGATTTCAACCGTTCCGCCGTAGCCAATGACCGTTTTGTATTCGGGAAGGGATTGAGGGGCATAATCTCCCCCTTTGATATAAACATCGGGGGTCAATAGCTCCAAGAGAGGAATTGCGGTATCTTCCTCAAAAATCACAACTGCATCTACACAATGCAATGCCGCAAGCATGATTGCCCTATCCGCTTGGGAATTTACCGGACGCGTGTCTCCTTTGAGTCTTTGTACAGAGCTATCGGAATTTAGTCCGACTATGAGCTTACGCCCGGGTTTACGAGCATCGGAAAGATACTGTATGTGTCCGATATGCAGGAGGTCAAAACACCCGTTAGTGAAAGCAATAGTGTATTGTCCAAAACGCCACCCTCTGACCTTAAAGTGTAGTTTATCGGAGGTGAGTATTTTATCTTTGAATGTAAAATTTATCATAGCGATTAGAAGTTCCTTTTCAGAATTCCGGAAGGAGTGTATTGCATGATGTGAATCGCCTGATTGTCAGGCTGCCCGTTAAAATCGAAATCTAAATGTAAGGCTTTTACTTTAGGGTGATTTTTAATAAACTCATTCATATCGCCCTTATCTTTGGAATATTCGTCTAAAACGGAGAGTAGGAATTTGCCCAAATCATATCCTCTAACATTGGTTTCTGTGGGAGCGATTCCGTATTTTGCAAGGAATGCGTTATAAAACTCTGCATATCCGCGGCTATTCTCATCGGGTAGATAAGAGGTGGTGAAGTAGATTCCGATTCTTTCTTTAAGTTCTCTATCCATAGTATAGAAACTTTCTATATCCGGAGAAGCAAAAATTTTAATACTGCTGGCACCAAGATAGCTAAGGATTAGCCCTACACTTTCTTCATTCGTCATCGGGATATACATGGCATCACAGCCTTGGTTTTTGATTCCGTTCATACAATAAGGAATTTGCCCGATAGACCGTTGATAAATAGAGTCAATTTGCATGGGTACTACTTGCCCGCCGAGTTCCTTAAATCTTTTTTCAAAGGCATTTGCCATTTCTACGGTAACCGCCTTTTTGTCGTTCCAAACAGCAATTTTTCTTACTCCTGTAACAGAATATGCGTATTCTGCCATTTTTTTTCCGTGCGTGGCAGCCGCCGGACGGGCAAGCATAACTTGGTTTTTTTTGTCGGCTATCTGAACAGTAGGACTGAGCGGAACAATCTGCGCCACGCCTTTACTTTCTGCCCAATCTGCAAGGACACGAGATTGTTTGTTGAATATCTCTCCTACAATTACATCAGGATATAGGTCTTCTAATTCTGCGAGTTGCGCGCCAAGTATTTCGTTATCTCTTTGGGTGTCGAATATTTTCAAATAAATCTGCTTTCCGCCGGGCGTTTTGGCGTGGTCTTCTATCGCCTTGATAAATCCTTCGGAAAATTCAAGTCCTACCTGACTTTTTAAGGGAATTTCCTTCAAGCCGGAGACATCTGCATTATCAATATAGAGCGGAAGAAAAAGGCATATTTTAGCGATATTTTTTTCTACGGCTTTGGGAGCAATCTTTTTCTCCATCATAAGAACTTTAAGGAAAGTAGTTTCCTTGCCTCCGTTTTTTAAGTGTTTCTGAATCAGTGCCTTTGCTTGTTCTCTGTTTTCCTCTTGAACAAATCGGTAACAAGCCGCCTCACACACTTCTTCTCTATATTTAGCAGGGACTTTCTCATAAACCATCGCAGCGATTTTGCCGGAAGCTTTGTAAAACAAGAAGTATTGTACAGCGGCGTGGCTTTCACGCGATATTTCGCCGTCCACGATTTCGTCATGTAATTTATATAAATCTACTGCCGTTTGTACTAATTCTTTTTCAGAAGTACTCTTAAGCCCCAACATTACAAGATGATACTTTGCATCTTCCACATATTTTGATAAGGGGTATTCCTTGGTTAATATATCAAAGTATTGTTTTGCATTGGCATAGTCTTCCATTTGGTAATAAGCGAGCCCCGTCATATAAATAGCAGACGTAGTAGCCTGATTGTAGTCCCTGATTAGGGCATCTTCAAACATACGAAGTGCTTGGGGATAATTGGTGTTTTTCATATACCTTTTACCAAGATTCATTAACTCTACCGCGCCTTGGTCTTTGGGGATACTTTGGGAAAAAACAACCGTTAAGGTGCTAAAAAAACATATTAAAAGAAAAACCTTTTTACCATTCATAATATAGTCAAGATGAAATTACGCCCCAAAATTGGTACTTTTCGCGCAAGCGTGCAAATTATAACGCCGATTTAGAGAAGATATTTTTTATTCTTCTGTTTTCTTTTTGTATAAATATGCCCTATTTGAGCCTTCCGTCTCTAAAAAAAAAATGCAGGGCAATAAATCATTAAAAACTTATCATGGAAATAAGTTATAATATTTAGTTTAATGGTTTACAGTAATTTAAAATTAATAAGGCAGAAATATTCAAAACCTTGTTGGTATTAATTAAGGAATAACTTCTAAAAGTCCTAACTTCGTCAAAAG
The DNA here is from genome assembly GCA_963169475.1 of Bacteroidota bacterium. Lineage (GTDB taxonomy): Bacteria > Bacteroidota > Bacteroidia > J057 > J057 > JAAFHL01. The sequence continues at coordinate 9,028 of CAUJFT010000050.1, forward strand.
AATTTGAGCCTATGACCAAAGCACGTGATAAGATTAAAAACGCTTATCTTCTAAGCGGTGTTTTTGATTAGTGGAGATGTTTTCGGCAGTCCATTCAATGGATTGAACGTATTCATGCTTTCTTTCCCTACATTCGGATTTTCGACAGATTTTACATGAAAAATCGAGGCACCCGTCTGTATGAACAAATAGCTCTACGCTTTTGCCGTATTTTCCCTTGACGAGTTTTTCGAGTGCCTCCACTTCGGCATGTTCTTCAGACACATTCAGATACCAAGGCACAGTAAGATGACAATCTACGTGGAGGATACTCCCGTATTTGATAACTCTCAAATTATGCAAATCAATCCAGTTTTCGTGTTTAATTTTATATAAATATACCACCATTTCACTTAAAAGGGCTTTATCGGCTTCGTCCATGATTCCCGACACCGATTCTCTCACAATTTGAATACCCGTATAGATGATAAAAAGTGCGAAAATAATCGCCGTAACGCTGTCAATCCAAATTTTACCCGTGATTTTAATCAAAAATAATCCCACCAAGATACCCACTGTTGTTATCGTATCTGACTGTAAATGCTTCCCGCTTGCTACTAATGCTAGTGATTGATTGGCTTTTCCTTTTCGGATAGCAATTGCACCAAGCACAAAGTTTACAACTGCGGCAAAACTCACCAAAATTATTCCAGGTTCTAACTCCCCAATTTCGCGCGGGTTATGTAGGTTATCAAACACTTTTACAATGATGATACTTCCTGCCATGAAAATCAGACTACCCTCCAATCCTGCGGATAAAAACTCTACCTTTCCATGCCCGTAAGGGTGATTATCGTCGCGGGGTTGAGCAGAAAGATAAAGACTATAAAGACCAACAAACCCGCTAACCACATTAACGGTACTTTCCAAAGCATCTGTAAGTACCGAAATGGAGCGCGTAAGATACCATGCAGCTATTTTTATAATGAACAAAAAAATAGCCACTATGACCACCCATCGCTGAATGTTGAAATTTTCTTTTACCTTCTCCATTTTTTTGTATATTGGAAAATCTACGTAAATTTGACCGCAAAATTAATTTTTTTTATAACAAACGTCCAGATAAAAATATCATATTCTTTAAATAATGAAAAAAGTATTAATAGCAGCATTGTTCCTATATACTTGTGTATGGGTAGAGGCACAAACCACAACAGAACCCAGAGTATCCGGTTCCGCCACCCCCGTTACGCTTGAAAGCTCCGCAATTAGAGATAAAAAAAATAATCAAGGATTTACCAATACTACCTTAAATGATATTTTAAAAGTAGAAAAATATACTTTACCCAATGGGCTGACAGTCTATCTAAATGAAGACCATAACTTACCCTCTGTGTATGGAGGGGTAGCGGTCAATGCAGGAGGCAAATATGACCCCGCAGACCATACGGGCATGGGGCATTATTTGGAACACATGCTTTTCAAAGGTACGGAAACTATGGGAACAATGAATTTCGGCGAGGAGAAACCTTGGCTTGACAAAATTAACCGCTTGTATGATTCATTGGGCATGACCCAAGACGAAGAAAAGAGAAAAGAGATTCAAAAAAACATCAACGAAGCCGGATTGAAAGCCGCAGAATATGCCGTTCCCAATGATATGGATAGGCTGCTGAAATCTTTTGGTTCCACCAAGGTAAATGCCTTCACGGCTTTTGAGCTTATCTTTTATCATAATACTTTTCCGGCTAATGAAATGGAAAAATGGCTTACTCTATACAGCGATAGATTCATTAATCCTGTTTTTCGCCTTTTTCAGTCCGAGCTTGAAGTAGTGTATGAGGAAAAAAACAGAGGGCAGGACAATATGGGTACGGCAATTTTTGAAACCTTGTTAGGGAGTTTTTTTAAGAAACACCCGTATGGACAGAGTATCATCGGAAAAACGGACCATTTAAAAAATCCCTCTCTCACTAAAATGTATGAGTATTACCATACCTATTACGTCCCAAACAACATGGCTCTTGTGCTTTGTGGAGATTTTAATAGTGAAGAGATTAAACCCCTAATTGCAGAAAAGTTTGGACGTTGGCAGAAAAAAGACATTCCTATTTTTAACGCTCCAAAAGAGGACCCTTTCAAAGGAAAAGAGGTCATAAATGCTAGACTTTCCCCAGTAAAAATCGGATTCATAGGCTACCGCTCTGTACCCAACGGACACCCCGACCAATATGCGATGGAAGTCGTGTCTTTTTTACTTAGTAATCAAAATCAGACAGGGTTGCTAGACAAACTTGCCAATAACCGCAAGATTATGCTTGCCCAGACTTTCCCGCTTCAATTAAATGACGAGGGAGCGTATATTGCACTGATGGTGCCTAAAATTATTGGGCAATCTTTACAAAAAGCAGAGAATCTTTTCCTTGCAGAATTAAATAAAATCAAACAAGGAGACTTTTCGGAAGCCCAACTTAACGCTGCTAAACAACAATTAAAATTACAATTTTATCGTAATCTGGAAGATAATGAAACAAGAGGGGTACAAATTGCTAACCTTTTTACCCAAAAAGCAGAATGGGAAACCTATCTGAATTATCCCCAAAAAATTGACCTCCTGACCAAAGAAGAGATTATCAGAGTAGCCAAGCAATATCTTGGCGATAATTATCTAAAACTTAATAGCAAAATGGGATTCCCCAAAAAGGATAAACTCACAAAGCCCGGATTTAAGCCCGTAATTCCCAAAGACGGGATAGAGTCACCTTATGCGCAGACCTTCAAAAAAATCCCTTCTGCCAAAGTGAAAAATCCGTTTGTGGACTTAGGAAAAGATGTCAGCGTTACCCCAGAAATTGGGAAAGGACTATATTATGTTGCGAATCCTGTCAATGAAATTTTTAACTTCACCATCAAGTATAACACGGGTACATTGAGAAATAATAGGGCAGATAAAGTGGCAGAGTATCTGAATCTTTGTGGGTCAAAGAACACCCCCTTTGATAAATTCAAAACACAGTTGGATAGTCTTGGTTGTACAGTAGTATTTAGCGCGAGCGAAGATGCCTTGGAAGTAGAGATAGAAGGCTTGGATAAATATTTTGCTCCGGCACTGAAGCTTGTCGCAGAGATAATAAAAAGTCCTGAAATAAACCCTTCCAAAATTAAAAATCTTATTAATAACGCCCAATTTGAGCCGCGTTTATTCAAAAGAGAAAAAGAACAAGTAGGCGCGGCACTTAGGGATTATGCAATATACGGAAAACAATCCAATTACCTAAACCGCTTAACCCTGAAAGAAATTAAAGCCCTCACCGCCGAAACCCTTATCAAGGATTGGCAAGGGATAACTGCCGAAAAGCCGGAGTTCCATTATGTCGGGAGAATACCTACGCAGGTAGTAGCCTCCTTGATTAAGGAAAACCTTTCCCTAAATGGCACAAATCCTCCCGAACCTCAAAGACAAATATTATCCTATTCCGAAAATACCGTTTTGCTCCTAAATGATAAAAAGGCAAGACAAAGCCATATTTGGTTTTATATACCCGGAAGCGATTATCATATCAATGATGAATATCAGATGGATGCCTTCAATAGCTATTTTGGAGGAGATATGAGTGCCTTAATGTTCCAAGAAATTAGAGAGTTCCGCTCCCTTGCTTATGCCACGAGGGGTAATTACAATAAGCCCTTCAAGTCTTCTCAAAAGGGATACTTTACAGGATACATCGGTTGTCAGGGAGATAAAACAATGGAGGCAATACAAACATTACATGGAATGTTAACAGCATTGCCCCAAAAACCTGACAGAATAGAGGCAATTCGTACCGGTTTGGTAGCCAAAATCCCAAGCAATAAGCCCGATTTTCGTAGCTTAATACCAACAATAAGAACATGGGAAGAGTTCGGCTACAAAGAAGACCCCGCCATCGCCCGCTCACATGGCTATCCTAAACTTACATTTGCCGACATCGTTCAGTTTTACAATAGTAACATTAAGGGGAAACCAATAGTTATTACGATTGTAGGAGATAAGTCTAAATTTAATATCGAACAATTACAAAAACTCGGAAAACTTCGCGAAGTAACCTTGAAAGAGGTTTATAGGCACTAAATTGCAAATCTTGTTCTTTTTTCCTACGAAATTTAAGGCAGGTATATTTCAAGTATTTTTTAGGAAAAACAAGGAGATAAATTCTCCCTAAGGCTATAAAAATTACTTGTTTTTAAAAAAATAACTTCAAAATAATGAAAAAAAAGTTTCTTTTATTTCTCTTAGTCGCCGCCTTCTCTGCAAGTGCGCAGCAGCTCCCTGTAAATACTGACCATAGAAATATATATGATGATGCCTTGGAGCTATATGACAAAAACTTGTTTTCATCGGCTTATCTTCGTTTTAATGATTTCCTGAATCAGTACGCGCCTCATCAGATTTCATTAGAAAACGGGCTTTACGCCAATGCCCGTTATTATCAGGCTACGAGTGCTTATTTCTCCGGCGCAGTAAATACGATTGAATTATTAGATGGGTTTATCGCAGCATTTCCTCAGCATTCGCAGATTCCCTTTGCCCAATATTGTGGAGGAATGTATTATTTTGATAAATTAAACTTTAAAAAGGCTCTCCCTTACCTAAATGTTTGTTCCAAATCGGCATTGATTCAAGGCAAAAACCAAGCCTTGTTTTCTGATTTAGATAGAGAAAAGTTTATATTTGCTTTGGGTTATTGCTTTATGATGGACGGAGATGACATCAATGCCGACAATTATTTTGTAAAAATAAAAGACAAACCCGGTCCTTATCAAGAAACTTCCTTATACTTTCACTCGCTGATTTCTTATAAAAACGAATTGTATAGAGAGGCTTACAATGGATTTTCGCGGCTTGAGAGTTCGTCGGTGTATGGAGAAAAGATGCCCCTTTTAATGGCAAATTGTCTATTAATGGAAAAAGACTATAACGGACTTCAGCAACTTGCAGATAGAATGTCGAAAGAAGAGCCCCAAGTAACTTTTCTTGCAGCTAATGCCGCTTATGAAAAGCGGGACTATGCCAAAGCCGCCGAAATGTATGATAAATATCTTGCTAAAATCACTACTCCCGATAGGCTTACCCTATTCCGAACAGGATACTCCCATTATAAATTAGACGCATACGAAAAGGCGATAGCTCCTCTGACAAAGGTCTCTCTTCAAGCAAAGTCGGATTCTCTCTCTCAAGCCGCTTCCTACTATCTTGGCTTTTGTTTTCAGAAAGAAAATCAATTAGATAATGCGTTAGTTGCTTACAAAGAAGCCGCTAAGGCTAAGGGTACCCAAAATGAGGCGATGGCAAAAGATGCCGCTTATCAACATGCTAAACTCTGCTTTGCAACCCGAAATTACAATGACGCAATGACTGCCCTTTCCGGGTTGAATGAAAAATACCCCGATGCGGAGTTTTCGGAGGAGGTATCGGAAATGATAGCAGAAATTTTTTCCTATTCTCAAAATTACGAAGATGCCATAACCTATTTTGAAAAAACCAATATGAAGTCTTCGCGGGCAAAATCTGCCTATCATAGTGCTTGTTTCTGGTACGGGTTGGAGTTTCTTAAGCGTCAGCAATGGGACAAAGCCGAAAGCTATTTGACCAAAGCCGCTAATAATAATCAGGTAGCAGACCTCCGCCTTTCTGCCTTGTATTGGTTAGCAGAGATGAAATATAAGCAGAACAATTATCCGGAGTCTATGGGGCGATACATAGACTATATGAATGCTTCCGGTGCCAAAGCTCACCCCATGTATCCCTATGCCCAGTACGGACTCGCTTGGGGCTATTTTGAACAAAAAAAATACAAAGATGCCGGTATTAACTTTGAGGAGTTTTTAAAGTCTGCCACAAAAGGAGGGGTTCCCGAAAATTATACTTCGGAGGCATACGCCCGATTAGGAGACATTGAATTTTTGGCGAAAAACTACCCTAAGGCTATCAAGCACTACCAAAAGGTAATCGAAAAAGGAGGGATAAATGAGGATTACGCCTTGCTACAAACCGGAGAGGCTTATTACAGAACACAAAAAATAGAGCTTTCTCTCCAATCTTTCGGAAAAATAGTAACCGCATACCCCCAGTCTGCATTTAGAGATGAGGCATTAGATAGAATGTCCGAAATTTATAATGCCTCTAAAAGAGAGTTGGAGCAATCCGAAAAATATGCCCAAATGCTTGTTAAGGCTTACCCCAGAAACCCGCTTGCGGCAGATGCTTACAATCGCTTAGGGGTGATTGCCTATGAAAAAGAGCTTATCCCCAAGGCTATGACCTATTTCCAGAAGGTGATTGATGATTATACTTATGACACCAGAAACTGTAATATCGCCCTAAGTAATATCAGTAGCATTGTCTCTCCCTCTGAATTTGATAATGTCCTTAAAGAGTATAAACTCAAAAACCCTAACGCCGACGGGCAACTCAGCGAACTTACTTTTAATACCGGAAAAGAGCGATATTATCTTGGGAGTTACGGCGCAGCAATAGAATTACTGACCAATTACCTCTCTATCAACGAGACAGGAAAATATGCTTTTGAGGCATTATTCCTTCGCGGGGAGAGCTTTAAAAATACTGAACAATATTCGCTCGCACTTGCCGATTTTGAAAAAATTTACAACCAGCCGGTTCAAAATAACTTTACGCTTAATGCTTATTCTTCTGCTATTGACATTAAATATAACTTGGGAGACTACGACGGCAGCCTCAAATTATGCAAGCTGATGGAGAAAGACGCACAGACCCAGGAGGCTAAGACCGCAGTAGGGTTTGGGTTAGCAAGAAATTATATGGCTAAAAAAGAGTTCTCCAATGCCATACAAGCATTAGAGCCTTTGCTTGCTAATAAATTGGTGGAGCAAGAGGTTATCATGCAGGCAAAACTCTGGAAGGGAAATTGTCTATACGGGCTAAAAAAATACGACGAATCCATAACCTTATATCAAGAAGTCGTTAGCCATGAGGCTAATGAAATCGGTGCCGAAGCCCAATACATGCTTGTCAGAACCTACTTTGCCAAGGGCTTATACCCGGAGTGTATAGAAGCCGGAAAATTATCCAAAAACAATTACATGGACAGCGAATGGAAGGATAGAGCAATATTATGGATGGCAGAGGCAAATATTGAGCTTCAAAATCTATTACAGGCAAAGGACTTACTAGAAGATGTGGTAAAATCAACACCCTATCCTGATGTGCAAAAATATGCAGAAGACAGACTTAAAGATATGGAACAAATTAAATAAATGATACCAAAGGTAGCAGGATTTTGTCTATCATTTTTTGAAAAACAATTTATACCGGTACAAATAAAACACGAATTTAAGCATAGAATATCATACAGATGAAAACGTATCAATATATCATAAATATTTTTGTACTTGGGCTAATGATGATGCCCCTGACACTCCTCGCCCAAGACAATAAAGGCAAGCCACAAAACCCCTCTAACAATCCTTTGGAAGGACAGGAGGATATGATTCTTGAAAATGAACGGATTTTTGACCTTATGGAAAGCGATAAATCTCCTATTTATTATCCCGTTCGTGAGATGGAAACCCCCGATGTAACCGAAATAGAGTTTCTCTCTAAGGATTATTTCTTTGACTCCAAGGTCGAAGCTCCAGCCGTTGTCCCTGAAAAAATCAACCCCGCAAGTCTTGGGGACAAAGAGAAAAAAATAAAAATATTCAATCATTATTTAAAACTTGGACTTGGAAAATACCTCACGCCGCTTGGAAAATTATACCTTGGTAGCAATCCCGACAACGACCTTAAATGGGCAGTAGTATTACAGCATGTATCTGCACATGCAGACAAAATAAGGCTTAGAAATTTCCGAGATGAAGATGCCCGCTTCACCCTATCCTCCGACAAAAATAATCATTGGGAAATCAATATAAGGGGTGGAAATAATCAATATTTCCTATATGGAACGCCCGATATTTTTAACATCAAAACGCCCTCTGATAGAATGAAAGACTCTCTGAATAGAGGATTCTCCTATGCCGATTTACGGTTTCAAGCAGATAATAAAGCAAATACCGAAAAGTTCTATTACAATATCCCTGTTTCCTTCAAAAATATATGGGACAAGAAGATAGCGGCAGATAGCGTTTCCGGAAACGCAGAATATAACGTAGCCATCAATCCTGATTTAGCTTTTTTGCTCAATGAAGATCTACGCTTCGGAATTACTCCAGAAGCCGCTTTTTCTTTTGGAAAAACCGCAGACCAAAGCATTTCAAGGCTGATTGTAAACGGAACTCCGTATGCAGCCTACGAAAAAAACAATATTAGGGCAAAAGCCGGAGTAGTATTAGGATATTACAACCTCCTTTCGGGTCCCTTAAAGCGTGATGAATTTAAGGTTTTCCCCTCCATAGAAGCAGAATATTATCTACCTAGCATTTCAACCTCTTTTTACGGAGGCTACAAAGGCGGGATTGTAAATAATACTTATAGGGATATGCTTGAAAATTGTCGTTATCTTAATCCCTATGCCCAAATTCTACCCACTGTGGAAAAAATGAACATCTTCCTTGGAGGCAAAACCTTACTGATGTCCCGGTATGATATTCGGGTAAAGGCTTTTTATCGTACGCTTGAAAATCCACTCTTGTTTACGGGTAGTATAAATAACGGGTGGATTCAGGCTCAATACGATTCTCTCACAAAAAATATAGGGTTTGAACTTGAAACCAATTATTCCATTAGACAAGATATACAAATCGGCGGCTCATTCTCTTGGAATCAATTCAATACCGCTTCCGCTAAGGCTTTTTACGGAGTACCTCCCATACAGCTAAGGCTCTTTAGCCGGTTACAATTCCTGAACAATCGTTTGAACATAAAGCCGGTTTTTTATCTCTATGGCAAAACGCCCCTTGGACAAGATGGAAACGGAGCGGTCGTTTATAGAGGGATTATGCCGGATTTTAACCTTAATGCCGAATACCGCATTACCGAGCGGTTCTCCGCTTGGGTTCAGTTTAATAATATGTTTGGAGCCAATCAATATCCGTTTATGGGCTATCCCGAAAGAAAATTTGACTTTATGGGCGGAATCGGATTCATATTCTAAAAAAGAAATAATAAGATAAAAAGATGAAAATAGCCATAATTGGAGTTACCGGACTTGTAGGCACAGAGATGCTTAGATTGTTGGAAGAGTTTGGAACCTCCGTAGCCGAACTGATTCCCGTAGCTTCCGAACGCTCCGTAGGAAAAACAATTTCTTTTAAAGGACAAGAATTTACTATTATAGACATAGATTCGGCAATTCAAAAACGCCCCGATTTTGCCCTATTTTCTGCCGGAGGGCAAACCAGCCTCACACACGCCCCTCGTTTTGCAGAAGTAGGGACGATTGTCATAGACAACTCCTCCGCTTGGAGAATGCACAAAAGTGTGCCACTGGTTGTCACTGAAATTAACCTCCATACTATAGGAGACTCCAGAATTATTGCTAATCCCAATTGCTCTACGATACAAATGGTTATGGCACTTGCCCCGCTTCATAAAGCCTTTGTTATAAAAAGGCTTGTAATTGCCACTTACCAAAGTGTAAGTGGTACCGGAAAAGCCGCCTTGGACCAACTACAATCCGAAAAAGAAGGAACAGAAGCTCAAAGGGTTTACCCGCACCCAATAGAAGGAAACTGTATCCCCCAATGTGATGTGTTTACGGATAATGATTACACTAAAGAGGAAATGAAAATGGTCAATGAAACCCGTAAAATTTTGGCAGATGACACCATTAGAATTACCGCTACTTGCGCCCGTGTCCCCGTCCGAATCGGGCATTCAGAAGCCATAAATATTGAGTTTGAAAGGGATTTTGAAATACAATCCGTTAAAAATATCCTCAAAACCACAAAGGGAATCATCGTTATGGACGACAATCAACAGGCTTCTTACCCTACTCCCTTATTTGCCGAAGGGAAAAACGAAGTCTTTGTAGGCAGAATCCGCAGAGACGACTCTCTCCCCTCCGGTCTCAACCTCTGGATTGTAGCGGATAACCTTAGGAAGGGAGCCGCCACCAATGCCGTACAGATTGTAAATGCGCTGGTGAAGAGAAAAGTGATTACTTAGCACTTAAATAGATGAAAAATAGTATTAAAGAACGTTTATTCGGGAAACTTAACCTCAAAGAGATAGAGAATAATCCCGACTTTAAAGAAGATAGTGTAAGAGAAGTAATCATTCTGCCAATATTGGAAGAACTTGGCTATGGGCAAGAAAACATTGTCCGTAGCAAAACGCTACGACACCCTTTTTTGAAAATTGGCACTCAAAAACGACCAATAAACCTTGTTCCGGATTATATATTAAAAGTTGAAAATAATTTCGCTTGGGTTTTAGATGCAAAAGCTCCCGACCAAAAAATTATTAATAGCGACAATGTAGGACAAGTGTAAAGCTACGCTACACACCCAGAAGTAAGAAGCAACTATTTTGCACTTTGCAATGGCTTGGAATTTTCTGTTTTCAGAACAAATGATACCGAAATCCCTATTTTGTTTTTTCAGATACACGAAATTGAACATCATTGGAAATATCTCCAACTGTTTCTTTCGCCAAACAGTTTTCAAATTGGTAAAAATTTTACTTACGACACAACGAATGCAACCGCAAAACCAACAGGTTTTGATTACGCAACACGACCT
>CAUJFT010000051.1 GCA_963169475.1 Bacteroidota bacterium
AAGTTTGTCTCTTTTGTTTTTCGGAGAATAACATTTTTGAGTAAATATGAAAGTCAGAAAAAAAATAATCTGCTTACTCGTTGGAATAATAGCATTAATCTCTGCATGCAAAGATGATAATGGGAAAATCCCCCCTAATCCCTTCGATGAATACAAGGATTCTGTAGTAAACGGGGGGCAAAATCCATTACCGCCCTTGGATTCAAAGTCCTTTGCAGGGATTCATCAAAATATTTTTAGACCTACTTGTGCCAATTCGGGCTGCCATGACGGGGCGTTTGAACCAGATTTTCGGACCATAGAAAGTAGCTACAATACCTTAGTATTTCATCCTGTAATCAAGAACAATCCTCAAAATAGCTTTGAATTTAGGGTAAAACCCGGAAGCCCCGTTGAATCTGTATTATGGGAGCGTCTCAATACCGACATTGACGGACAGTCCGGCATCATGCCCTTAGTTACTGACCCCGGTTCAGATTGGGATACCCAAAAGTCCCAATACCTCAATGATATCAAGGATTGGATACAGAATGGAGCAAAAGACATGTTTGGCAATAGCCCTATCAATGGCAACCTCCAACCTTCGATGAGGGGAGTCATTGGATTCCCGGCGGGGAATACGACAGCCTCTTTTGATAGAGATGCCGGAAGCGGGGCGATTTTGATTCCGGGAGGAACAACCCATTTCGACTTGTGGTTTTCCTTTACTGATGATAATACGCTTCCGCAAGACCTTCAAGAAAATGAGGTAAAACTATCCCTCAACCGCAATGATTTTTTGGGAGTTACGTCTCTACCACTACAAATCGAATCACCCATAACCCAAAGTGGATATTTTGGGGATATGGTTACCTATACCCACAAATTAACCGTAAACCTTAGTGCATTCCCGCTGAGTAGTATCGTTTTTGCAAGAGTTTATGTCAAAGACCCCTCTCTGCAAATTATAACAGAAATTCCTGCTTCGGGTAGCCCTGATTATATCAAACAATATTTTTCCTTTCAAAAACAATAGTGTTTTTCCATGAACCTCCCCCCAAACACTAAATTCCCTGCTCTTTTCTTGTTGTGTCTAATTTTATGTATGTTTAGCAATTGCGCAAGCACCAAAGACCCCATTGCACCGGATATTGTTCCCAGAATAAAAATAATGGATATTTCACCCCTAATTGTTCAGCAATTTCAGCCCGTTGTGCTTACGCTTGAATATGAAGACGGAGACGGAGACCTTGGAGAAGAAAACCCTGATACCAAAACACTTTCCGTTAAAGACAGTCGCCTACCCGAAGCAGATATGTATCATATTCCGCCAGTTTCCCCTCCCGATACAAAAGTGCCCATAAAGGGAACATTTAAAATTACAGTTCAGAATGTTTTTCTATTGGGTAACGGAAGTAGCGAACAAGTCCATTTTACCCTACAGATTAAAGATAAAGCGGGACATCTGAGTAATTCAGAACAATCTCAAGCGATTACTGTGAACCGATAATTAGGCTTTGGTTTTTCTCATTTTTATCAGTATTTCCATTTTTCGATTTTATATGCGGAATTTTTTATTAGTTTTTCTATTGGGGTGTATCTGTATAAATAGGGTTTATGCACAAAATGCCTATAATATGACAAATGGGTCTGCCATAGGCTGCGAAGGCATATTATTAGATAGTGGAAACGGAAGCCCTGCCGGAAATTACGACCATAATGAGGACTATATTTTTACAATATGCTTGCCCGGAGAAGGTCAAATTACATTCTTTTTTACAAGTCTTTGCTTGGAAGAGCCTTATGACTATATGTATATTTATGATGGCTCAGATACTACAGCCACTATACTTGCCGGTCCTATCACAGATGCAAATCCTCCTCAACCCATATCCTCCTCCGGAAACTGCATTACGATATATTTTCATTCAGATGCCAATGTTGCTTGTAGCGGCTGGGTCGCACAATGGACTTCGGAAATCGCGGAGCCGGTACTTCCGGAAATGACACTTGCTAATATCAATCCAACTTGCAGCACGTCTGTCATCACCCTAAATTTTGATTACCCTATTTTGTGTGATTCCGTAATTCCTACCAATTTTTCTATCGGAGGTGTCCTTCCTAACACCGTAATAGCGGCATTACCGCTGAATTGCCTAAATGACAGCACCACTTCTGTTCAGCTTCAGTTAAATCCAGGACTCAACCAAAGTGGCTATTATTCTGTAACTTTTGGGACAACTATTACCGATGAATGTATGAATGTATGGGAACTCACTACCGAAGACACCCTTGCCGTAACAGATTGTCCATTATTTGTTACCTTAGAGGCTGCAGATATTACCATTTGTCAAGGACAATGTACTGATATAGATTCAGACCCCGAAGGAGGCAACTTTCTTAATTATCAATTTACATGGAATCCTCCTCTACCCAACGGAGACGGTCCCTTTAACGTTTGCCCCGCTCAAACCACTACTTACACAGTAACCGTTACAGATGGAAGTAATGCTCCTCCCGCAACCGATACACTTACGATATTTGTCTTGCCCGCTCCGATTATTACGAGTGGTACCGTAATTTGCCAGTCTTCTCCTCCTACAAACCTAAGTGCTTTACCTGGAGGAGGGGAATGGGAGGGACCAGGCATTATAGATTCTCTTATGGGTACTTTTGACCCGTCTGAAACCGGTCCGGGTGTTTTTGACCTTACTTATTATGACCCAAACGGCTGCCCCGTATATTTTCAAATTACCGTAAGTCCTATTGATGCCGGTCCAGATGAAGCAGCTTGTCCGGGTACTGCCCCATTTTCGCTCACAGGGTTCAGCCCCAGCGGCGGAACTTGGTCCGGCACAAATGTACAGCCTAATGGAATTTTTAATCCCATAACCGTAGGTACTTATCTCG
>CAUJFT010000052.1 GCA_963169475.1 Bacteroidota bacterium
ACTACACTCATTTTGTTTTATAATTTCGACCCCAATAAGCCAATATTTGTAAACAAAACAAATGGTATTAATGACTTTTTTAAATTTGGTAAATCAAAAAAAAACGACTATCTGCCCAATAGTTTTATCGCCATCAAAATCAAGCAAATCAAAAATAAGAAAATAGAAATCCTATTAATCCCGTGCATGATAGACAGATTGATGGAAGAAGGTGCGTCCTCTGCTTTTTTCTTAAAAAGGAGGTACCCAAGTAGCTTATTAATAATTTCCATAATATTTTTATTAGATTTAAAAAAATAAAGAGTAATACAAATTCGGAAGCAATTTAAGAAATATTTTTGAGAATGGAGGATAAATACAAAACATGGAAGATAAAAAAAACGGAGAACACTCCTTATGGTGAAGCATTCTCCGCGTTAAATATTCTTTTCAGGAAATGAACGCTTTACATCTCAATTCCTCCCCCTTGTCCCTGATTTTGTTGCATTTTTTGCATTTGTTTTCCCTTCTTGAAGATAGAAGCATCTGGTTTTCCAAACATAACCTGAAGCCCTACTTTAAAATAACGAGCGTCTCTTCTTCTCATAAACTCTTGGGTATAGGAGGGGTCAGCATCATAAACCCAAACCATCTTACGAGCATTCAAAATGTCATTTACAGAAAAAGTAAGAGATACTACCTTGGAAAACTCTGCCTTGAGTGCAAAATCTCCTGTACCTATAGCTCTACGATATCCTTGGGGGATAATCTGACGGGATTCATAGGTAGCAGTAAGTTGGGAAGAGAACAAAATGGCGGGTTTTTGTTTTATTTTAATTGCCATAGAACTTGGGAACTTATAGTTAGCAATTAATTTTCCATTTCCGGCAAATCCTTCGTTATTAAAGTTCTGAGAATAAATCTGATAATAAAACAGATTAGCATTTAGGGTTAGCTCTAAGCTTTTCCCAAGATTTTGTTTGAATGAGTTATCCGTCCCGTAGCGGTAACCATTTGTACCATTGCCAAAGGTAGTAATTAAGATGGTAGAATCATAAACCGCCGGATTAGCTATTTGTATAATTGGATTTTCTTCCATTCGGAAATAAATTGAAGACAGAAGGTTTCCATTTTTCAGGATTTTATTAAAGTTAAGCTCTGCCGTATTGATAAACTCTGGTTGAAGTGCAGGATTTCCCATACGGAGATTTTGGCGGTCAGCCATGAAGATGATAGGCATAATCTGCATCCAACCCGGACGAGATATTTTTCTGGAAAGATTCAGTTGCAGTTCTGTACTCTCGTCCCATTTTTTAGAGAGATATATCGCAGGGAACAAGCCTTTCCAGACCCCTTTTAAGTCCTTAGGAAAATCATATCCAAAGGTTGTATTGTCAATTTTTGATATGCCCTTAAAGTTAGATTGTTCGTAGCGAAGCCCTGCCTGATAGCCTATCCCTTTCCAATACGAAGAATAGTTGATATATCCGGCATTAATGATATCCCGAATGGAAAAGTCTTGGGAAATAAAAGGCACCTGCTCATAACTACCCGTAAGGTAGTTGTAGCTATCCATAATCATGCTTTGGTTCCGAATGTTCCAATAAGAACGAACTCCTACCTCAATCCTTGAGCTATCTCCGATTGGGTGAATATAGTCAGATTGAGCCGTAACCTGATAACCTTTGCTTGCGCCATAAATATGCTGAAGCTCTGGGTTTGTGCCTTGAGCGCTTCCGTCAGGGTTGAAATTGTAAGATTCCCATATACTATTTTGACGGCTTTTACCGATGTTATAATTTACGTCGGTTGTCCATTCCCGTCCTTTTTGAGGGAAAGTTGTTTTCCATATAGCTTGAAATGTAGTATTCCCAAATCCATTATCGGGCGTAATTGTACGGTTTCCGTAATAGCTTGTATCTTGGCTACCAGTAAGTAACCTAAAATCCTGCCTATCTGATACGTTAAATTTCCCGCCTACGACATTAGTAGCAAGTGTTAAGGTATTTCGATTATTGACAGAATAATCAATACCGAATCGAAATACTTGAAAAACATTTTTGAAGAGTGTCTGATTCTCTTGAATAAAAAAGGAGGTAGGCACACCTGATGAATAGGTCGTTCTGCGTGTATAGCCCTCTACGGGAAATCCGTTTTGGTTACGATTATAAAATGTAGTGAAGTTAAATTTACCAGTTTTTAGATTCAGGTTTGCTGTACCGCTATAACGGTTT
Organism: Bacteroidota bacterium; assembly: GCA_963169475.1. GTDB lineage: Bacteria > Bacteroidota > Bacteroidia > J057 > J057 > JAAFHL01. The sequence goes on from CAUJFT010000052.1 coordinate 2,214, forward strand.
CCTGTAGCACCTGTCAGAGAAATAAAGCCATTATATCCGGGCTTCCGATTTTTTTTCATCACGATATTGACAATTCCTCCCGTTATACCCGCTTCGTATTTTGCAGAAGGGTTCGTCAAGACTTCTACTTGCTCTATCATATCCGCTGGAATTTGGTTCAAGGTAAGCTGTGTCGGTCTCCCGTCCACATAAACGGTTGCGCCGTTGTTTCTAAGTTGGGGGTTACCATCTGTGTCTAGTGTTACCGAAGGCACACTTTTAATCACATCTTCTGCCGTACCTCCGGTAGCAGTTACATTTTTATCTACATTGTAAACCCGCTTATCAATTCCCATGGTTACCTGCGATCTTTCTGCGGTGATTTCTACAGCTCCTGTAGAAACCTCTTCTTCGGAGAGTTTGAGGTTTCCCATATCAACCTCTAAATTATCTGGCATAGAAATACTTACATTCCGCTCAATACTTCCATATCCAAGATACTCAATCTTTGCCTTAAACTTACCCATAGGAAGAGCCTCCATGCTAAACTCTCCGTTTTCTGCACTAAACGTACCACTAATGATACTGTCTTTTCCGCCAAATGATTGAGAGAGAGTAACCGAGGCGTAGGCTAAGGGCTTGTTCGCCACATTTACCACTTTTCCATATACCTTCCCGATGTTAAAGGACGATGTACCTCCGTGCTTCTGTGCATTTAAGTATGGCAAACAGCAAGCAAAAAGTACTAAAATCAAAATTTTCTTCATGTAAATTAACTAAAATATTATTCTTTCGCGCTTAATAAAAGCTATAAGAGATGAGTTGCTTTTCAAAATATTAGATTAGTGTTTTTTTCCCTTGATTTATTACAATCATGTTAATTGTTGTTTAAACTAAGAATAAAAGAGATTTGTTTTTTCCTATAAAGTTTCATCTAAAACCTATTAATTTGCAGTTTAATCAGAAAATATAACAATTTTGTGATATTTTTAGTGAATCTTGCAGTTATATTCGTTCTTTCAGGAAGAAATTTTGTCGTATGAAAAAAAATATTTTAACGGGTGTGTTTATGGTTTTACTCTGCTGGGCTTTGCCTGCACAGCAAGGAGTGGGGTTGCGATTTGCTACCCACTTCAATCATTTTCCCAATAACGAGGAGGTGGACTTAATTCCAAATTGGTTTAGCACAGGGCAGTTTGGCGTTTTTTATCGTTCTTATAATGCGTATGGAGGGGCAGAGATTGGACTAAATTTGAATTATAAACGCACAAAAGATAGCAAGGGATTTCCCAATTTACCACTAGTAATGCAAGATTTTCCCGCCAAAGACCAATTGGGCAATGCCGTTCTGTCAGATGTTGGATTGACTGCCATTGAAATGGATTTAAAGTTAGGTCCGCGCTTTGGTGCGGTTAATCCCAAAATCGGATATACTTTGGGATACCGACTAAAACAACAAAATCTGATAGACCCTACAAATGTAAACCCCGATACAGTAAAGATGAATCGAGTCTATCTTAGTCTTCCGTTTGGTACTTCTGTTGATTTTTTTACGAACTTCGGAACGATTGGAGTAGGAGCATACTACAATATCGGTATCCTAAATGTAAAAAGAAAGCCTCAAAATTGGGATTGCGGAGATTTTTCTTGTGGATTTTATCCAGGCGGTAAATGGAACTCGGTAAGCCTCGATATTACTGTTACGTTCAATACTCTTAAACAAAAAGCCTACTTCAATCCTGATATAGAGAGGGATAAACGGAGGAAAAGAAAACCTATAGAAACACAACCAAAAGAAGCACCCGAAGAATAATCTTGGCTATAGATAGACAAAATTGAGAATATGGCTTCTGTATTCACCCATTCTTTTACCGGTTTTGCGTTGGTGATGATGTTGCCCAAAGAAAGAAGAACATCAGCCCTCGTGCTT
>CAUJFT010000053.1 GCA_963169475.1 Bacteroidota bacterium
TTTGCACCGGCATCCCATTTGGCCAATATCTCCAAACGTTGTGATTTACTGATGGTACTCTTGCGCATGTTTCACAATTTGAAAGTGGAAAAATACTCTTTTTTCTACTTCTTCGTGGTTGCGCCTGGGGGGAAGTGTACAGTACGATTATGGGGCCCGGTGGTATATGCCGGATTTGGGGAGATGGGGGGCGGTAGATCCGCTGGCGGTAAAATCAAGACACATTTCGGTTTATGGATACGCAAATAACAGTCCTTTTATGTTTATAGACCCAACAGGGGAAGAAAATATGATTTATTTGGTTTTTATCCTAACCAACAAATTTCGCATAAATCGTTCTCATGCTGAGGAAATTACAAGAATAGCACAAAAGATAATAGATAAATCTGGGACCAATGTAAAGGTCACATACGAATTTCGGAATAAACCATATACGGGCGAAGAATTATCGTTAAGAGATGAGACAGATAGAACGGTTTTTATTTCTGATTATCAAACTTTGAAAAAAAATTTCAATGATTTATCACCAGAACCTGGCGATTCAGAAAGCGAAAGAAGGATCGGGGTTGTTGATGGGGGATTTTTTTTCGAAGGGTATCCCGGAACAGAAAATGGCAATAAAGAATTAATTAATTATTATGAGGAGCAAGTAGGTTCTTTAATAAATGGAAATGCAGGGGATGCCCTTGCGGGGATTGGGAGGACCTCCATCCACGAGGTTTTCCACACTTTGCCTGAAGGAATGGGACATCCTGATCAAGGTGCTAGGAGATACGGATTACTACCAGGGGGCTTTTCAAATAGGATTTCAGGGGACAACATGATGGTATCTAGAACAAATTATGAAAGGTTTCCAAGAGAAAACCGGCCGCTCCTTTTTTCGTTTCTTTGGCAAGATAAAGAAATACTCCATAAATATTACAACAAGCAAACTCCTCAGGATAATTTTACCAAAAGATTAAGAAAATGAGATGGGTTTTTCTTTTTTTTATTTTCCTTATTGGTTTGAGCTGTAATAAAACTTTAAAGGAAAAAGAAGATAAGCAAAGTGTTCTGCTTCAGAGAAGTAGTAAAAACATTACTCGAGATAGTTTACTCCTTTTAAAATGGGAGGGTCGCTGTAATAGCATCATTAATTCTGAGGATTTATATAAATATTTCAAAAATGAAGAACGGACATTTTGGGATTCAGTTTCAAAGCCAGACTATTGGACGGATTCAGAATATTGCGACCATGTTTACTGGCAAATTCACATGCAGCTAAAAAATCCTGATTTTTTAGAATTCAACGATGTATTACCAGAATCTTGCCTGAATTGGGTACTTCAAGAGCTAAAAGTAAAATCAGTTAAAGATCTTGAAAATTTCTATTCATTTTTCCATGAATTCATTAAAAGAACAGATTTGTGGGAATTTCCTGATATCCAAATAGTCGGGCCAGATCTCTTGAAAGGACTTATATTAAAATATGGAAAATATCCAGACAAGGCAATTGATTTTTCCAAAGAAAAGGATGGAAGAAAATACACAGCTGTTTGTTATTATTTCATGAATGGTTCCATTGTTGAAGAAATGGGGAAAAAACTAGCCGATCCAAGGTTTCTTTTCTTTTGTTTCACTGATCCTCATTCGTCTACCGAACCCTTTGACCTTTTTATTGAATACGAATTTGTAAAAACGAAACAAGGATTCCGGGCACATAGGAAAATACTGAATCCATATGTATTCAATGAATTTGTAATGATTTGAAAATGTATTTTTGTTGTAGAAAACTTGTTTTAAAAAACACAGAACTTTCTGTGTTAGGAAATTTTGAAAGAATACGCCAGGAAACAACACTGGAAATTTTAAAATTTAATTTCTGATCCGGCTTCGGCCACCCCGGCCACAAGCCCCAGATGATCAATTGCTTTGCTTGAGTAGGTGGAGCTTTCCATGTGCCAAGTTTAACACTTTTTTCTTAATTCCTTATCTTTTTGCGCTTATGAGGTGCGGAAGGTGCGTTATGTTGAGGAATTTCGCATTCACAATTGCGTTGTTGGCAGGATGCAGCTGTGGTCAAAATAAAATGGAAGGCTACTGGGAAGGCGCTTTTTTTAATGATTATGGCCGGAGTATAGACTCTCGGATTGTTAACCCTCACTTTCAAGGCAATGTCGAAACGCTACCATCTATTGTATTTTATGAAAATAAAATAGAACTGCCTTTTGGGTTCAAGGGATGGAATTCATTGTCTTTTGACGATAATTTCCAAATTTATAAGCTGATAGGCAATGAACTCATTCTGTTCAATGGGGAGAATAAAGAAGTATTTCAATTAAATTTTCTTTCTTTAGACTCTATTTGTATTTCAAAAAATGGCTATACGGTTATGTGCTATAGGCGAAAACCTTTACCGCCACCATGTGATTTCCAAAAAATGGAATTTAAGGTAGAGAGTGACGAGTTTAGTCATCGCCTTAAGATTTATGAAAACGGTAGGTTCGATTTAATAAGGAGTGGCGTTCGACAAGATTCGATTAGTAAAAAATTAACAAATAATGATTTCGAATATATAAAAAAATTAATTTCAAGGGCTGCTTTTAGTAAAAAAGGAGACTCCGCGTTTTCCGATGTCCCAGACTACTATTTAAAGGTTCAGTGCGGAGAAAAAATGGATAGTATCAATATTTCTGGGCTTCAAAATTCACCTTATGATTTAAGAGCTCTGCTATACAACTTGGAAAAACTTACAAAGGCTAAATAAAAATAAGACAAGCAGGCATAAACCCTGTATGGGTGTACCTTGTATATTTCGGTAAAACTGGCGATTTGTCGCATGCTTTTCCTTTGGCAAGATAGAAGAATCTTGCACGAATATTACAATAAGCAACTGCCTAAAGATAATTTCCCAGAAAGGTTGAAAAAATGAGATGGATCCTATTTTTATTCGTTTTTGCCTCCTGTTCGTGGGGGTGCGGGCAATTTTCATCTGAGAGCCAGAATAATGAGCAACCTCTAGACCGTCTGGAAAAAATATTTAAAGACAGCTTACTCCTTTCGAAATGGAGAAGCCCCTGCAATCAAACAATTGATTTTGAAAGCTTTGTTCGTTTTGTTAAAGAAGAAAACAGGTATTATTGGGATTCCATTACAAAGCCGGATTATTGGACTGATTCAGAATACTGTGATGATGTTTTTTGGCAAACGCACATGCAGCTTAAGAATCCGGATTACTTAGAGTTTAATGAAGTTTTGCAAAAACCTTGCATTAATTGGGCGCTTAAAGAACAAAGACTAAAATCAATTGAGGATCTTAAAAAGTATACTATTTTTTCTGCATTTATTAAAAAGACAGATTTTAAACATTATCCATCTGCTCAAGAAGTTAATCTTGATCTCCTGAAAGAACTGCGCGTCAAGTACGGCAAATCTCCCGATAAGGCCATTGGTTTTAGCAAAAAAAAGGACGGTAGAAAATACACGGCTGTTTGTTATTATTTCATGAACGGTTATTTTGTCGATGAAATGTCAAAAAAACTAGAGTTGTTACAGCGTAACCAATTGATTATCAAATAACGTATCTTTGATTCAAAAAGCGATAAATGGCAATT
>CAUJFT010000054.1 GCA_963169475.1 Bacteroidota bacterium
GTCTGCATAGTGCATGGTGCTACACAGATTTCCTTTGTAGAAAGAACAAAGGTTTATTTCAGAAACTTAAGCCCGACAGAGATAATATTTTATCTAAAAAACTACGAACCCTACGACAAAGCTGGAGGCTATGGCGTACAAGATTGGTTAGGAATGACGGCTATTACCCGCATAGAAGGAGATTTTTATAATGTAATGGGGCTACCCGTAAGCAAGGTCTATCAACATCTAAATGCTTTTTGCGTATAAGAGGTTCTTAATTTATACACAACGTCTAATTGCGATTTTTATGGACAAACCACAAGCGGCAAAAGAAATCATTTTATCCCTTACAGAGCGTTTTCAGCAAGACAAATCGGAAGAGGCTGGTCTATCTACGCGGATTCATTTTAAGATTGAAGGGCATCGCGGAGGGGAGTTTACTGTTCGGGTAAAAGATAGGGAGATAGAGGTGAAAGAGGGCTTACACGGGGAGCCGCTTTGTATCGTCAAAGCCCGCGATGAAGTTTATGAGAATATAGAGTGGGGGCGCGAAAATCCCCAAATGGCACTTCTTTTTGGGAAGATAACCCTTTCTAATATTCCAGAGATTTTGAAATTTACCGCAGTGTTTTGTAGCCTTAAACGGTTTTATGAATCAGAGTAAGGGCTATTTTGCGCTGACATTCATACTAGGGCTTATCTCTCCCTCTGTGTTCTTTTCGCGTCTTGTGATACGCATTGTCTCGTAATCAGGCTCATAGTTATCTCCCGGGTGCAGAGATTTATTCCACCCGCTAAGTTTAACCTCTATGTCATTATCTGCATAGGTCGTTATTTCTATCTCGTAGATATTGTCTTTCCTATGAGCTTTGTACTTTTTGTACTGACTCTTGGAGGTGGAGTTCATCTGGGCCTTTATTTTTTCAAAATATTCTAATGCACCGTCCACTGCCTCTTTACTGTCTTTCGCAGAAGCGTAGGTTTTGGTAGTCTCTATCTTGTAGAGCCTGCCAAAGGAATTAAAATAATATCTTGCACAAAAGCCATCATAGCGAGCCATGAGAGGGGCAAACTTATCCGCCTGAAAAAGGGTATCACAATCCAGATAATTCAACTCTTTATACACTTTGTCATATTTTTCATTAAAAGTAAAAAACATTGCGTTTTGTGTATATACCGTAAAAAACAAGAGTAGAAAACATAAAGTTAAGGTTGATTTCATATCTTTTCATCATTTAGGGAATTGATTAATTACTATCAGGTTACTTCAATACTAGTGAATATTATTTATCAAATACAATCAATAATCATACCATAATCGTTTTTTTTGGATATAAAACTATACTAATTATAAACTTATTTAAAAAAATGATTTACAAAATCGTTCATAATCACTATAATAAATCCTACTAACTATGAAAGCCGTCAATTATGCGAATAATTTTACAAATCTAATACAGTTTTTTGAGGTTTACTTATTCTAAATACTTAGTAATATTTCCATTTTATACTACTTGATATATAAAATAAGCAAAATTGTAACTACTTTTGTACAATTTTATTTCTCATACAAATGTATATTAAAGATTTAGTAGTGGATTTAAGGAAGCAGTTTGGCGATGATTGTATTTTGGCGGAAGAAGATTCCGGCTTCACACCTTCTGTTACTATAAATCCAAATTTGATACTGCAAATATCGGCATATATTTCTGGAAACCCAAATTTTTATTATGATTTTTTGAATTTTATTTCGGGTGTAGATTACGGAATTGGCGAAAATAAATTAATGGTAGTGTATCACCTTACTTCTCTTTATTATCAGCGACAATTATCCATTAAGTGTGTTTTGCCCAGACCAGATTTGCCAGAGCTTCCGGAGATTGATTCGGTGGTAGCAGTGTGGAGAGCTGCCGATTGGTTAGAGCGAGAAGTGTATGATATGTATGGAATCCGTTTCAAAAATCACCCCGATTTTCGGAGAATTTTACTCCCAGAAGATTGGGAGGGCTATCCGTTGCGTAAGGATTACAAAACGGCAGAATTTTATCATGGAATAAAGATTGATTATGAAGAAAAATCATGAGTGAAAAACCTGAAATCATGCTTCCGGGCGCGGAAATCAATGAGATTCCGATTGAAAGCCTGATAGAAAGAGCGGAAAATGCCCGAAAGCGGCTTTCTGACCTTAAAACTAAGGAGATGGTGCTGAATATTGGTCCCCAACACCCCTCTACTCATGGCGTTTTACGGCTGGAGGTCATTACTGACGGGGAGGTGGTTCTGGAGGTAATTCCCCATTTGGGCTACCTACACCGATGTTTTGAAAAACATACAGAGGCTTTGCCTTATCCTCAAATTATCCCCTACACCGACCGTATGGATTATTTGGCTTCAATGAATAATAACCTTGCTTTTGTAATGGGGATTGAGAAAATGATGGGCATTGAGGAAAAAATTCCTAAAAGAGTACATTATATCAGGGTGTTGGTGTCAGAACTAAATCGGATAGCCTCTCACATGATTGCTTTGGGGACATACGGGCTTGACATCGGAGCGGTTACTCCATTTTTATGGTGTTTTCGGGATAGAGAGCATATTATGACCATGTTGGAATGGGTTTCGGGTTCAAGAATGCTGTATAATTACATTTGGGTTGGAGGGCTTTTCTTTGATTTGCCGGTTGGATTTGAAGAAAAGGCAAAGGAGTTTATTGATTATTTTCGCCCCAAAATGATAGAATTAAATCGCTTGATTACTGATAATATCATTTTTGTAAAGAGAACGGCAAACGTGGGGGTTCTACCCTTACATGTGGCTGTGAACTACGGTTGTTCTGGTCCGGTTTTAAGGGGTTCCGGGCTAAAATGGGATTTAAGGAAAGTAGATGGATATGCGGTATATCCAGAGCTGGATTT
>CAUJFT010000055.1 GCA_963169475.1 Bacteroidota bacterium
CAATGCCATGCTCGAGAGAACAGAGCTTTCTAAGTTCCCCTCCGAGTTTTCGTACTATCTTGACAACAGAAACTTTATGGTGTCAGACCTGAACGAAGATGGGGAGCTTTCTTTTGGAGAGATGATAGACAAAAAAGAAGCTGAAATTGCCTACCGTAATGCCATGGAAACCCGCCAAATTCGCCAATTGGAGGCGACTTACCCGGCTCTCGTCAAGTCTCCTACAGATTTCATACTGGCGACACCTACTATTGCAGCCATCTTGTTTGAGAATTTTGCGTGGACTACTCAGCATAGGGACGTAATGGAAGTACTGTATAAAAATAAAACGTGGATGAATAGCAACAAAGAGGCAGCAGCAGCCCTAAACCGCAACCTTTGTTGGATGGCAAGCAATCCAAAATCGGCAGAATATCTATATAATAACCAAAAATCCGGATTTTCTACCCCCGAATTGTTGGCTTGGAAATCTGAACATCTTAAATTTATGCGTCAAAATAATGTGGCGGATAACTTTTATACCCTTGACGGATACAAGGGGTATATAAAAACAAAAAAATAATCTTTTCAAAATATCGTTCAAAAATAGCGCAGTTTCAAAAAAACCGCGCTATTTTTGTGGCTTAAAACAAAGATTAACATAATTTTTAAGATTTTGTCAATCTTTTGGCAAACCCATTTGTCATTATTAATATGAATGAATCTTTTTCCTTAGACACCAAAATTACAAGAATCCGCACGATTGTAGAAGAAATGCAAAAAGGCGTTACGGATTTTGATAGGCAAGTCTCACTCTTTAAAGAAGCCTCCGAATTGATTAAGAGCTGTAAAGAATATCTCAAAAATGCAGAAACAGAAGTACAAGTTCTGATAAATGGCGAATGGCAGGATAAAGCAGAAAACACCTCTTTTTGAGAAAAGACTTGACGTTTTTAAATGGATTTAATGATTATCATCTCTTAATAAAAAATAATGAAATTTAATTGGAAATCTATTGTTGCAATAGTTTTGGTGATTGCGTTCACGCTTCCATTTCTTTCAAAATGTAAAGAAACCGAAAAAGAAGACCCAAAAAAAAATCAACCTCCTATCGCTCCGGTTAAAGTTGAGCGGAAAGCACCGGGCTTTTCAGCCGATTCTGCTTATGTTTTTATCGAAAAACAACTTAGTTTTGGGTATCGTGTTCCAAATATGAGTTCTCACAAAGCCTGCGGGGATTGGCTCGTAAAAAAATTCAAAGCATACGGAGGAGAAGTTACAGAGCAAAAAGCCGTAGTAACGGCTATTGATAAGACAAAACTGAATATGCGAAACATCATCGCTTCGTTTAACCCTCAAGCAGGAAAACGCATTATGCTTTCGGCGCATTGGGATAGTCGCCCTTGGGCAGATGAGGATACAGAAAGACAGAGAGAACCTATTCTAGCAGCCAATGATGCCGGAAGCGGAGTCGCCATTCTATTAGAAATTGCTCGTCAAATGCAAGCAAAATCCCCTACCGTTGGGGTAGATATTATGCTTTGGGACGCAGAGGACTACGGCAAAGATACGGCAGAAAGCTATTGCTTAGGCTCTCAACATTGGGCTGCCAATAAGCATAAACCCGGCTATGCCCCAATTTATGGCATTAATCTCGATATGGTAGGCGCAGAAGGCGCGCTTTTCCCACGCGAAGGGGTCTCTATGCACTTCGCCCCAGATATTACCGACCGCCTTTGGGCTATCGCCAATGAATTAGGATATGGAAACATGTTTACTTATGAAGTAACTCCGGAAATCGTTGATGACCACTTATTTATCAATGTAAATGCTAAAATCAAAATGATTGATGTCATTGACCGCCGCCCTTCTACGGTTCGACAGGGTAGTTATGAGTTTTTCCCTTATTGGCACACCCACAAAGACAATATGCAGTGTATTTCCAAAAATACACTTACCGCCGTAGGAAATTCCGTAATAGAAATGGTTTATAGGGAGTAAGTACTGATTTTATTCGTATCTTAAAGCCGATTATTGTAAGTTATACTAAATGAAAATCAAAACATTATATTTTATTGCTATTTTGCTTATTGTGGTATTAGCATTACCATGTTGTGGACCTAAGCCCGTTGAGCCAGAGGGAGCGAAGCTCGTTTTTAAGTTTCGGTTTGACTCTACACAAGTAAGATTAAATAATATGGGGACTCCCTCAACTATCCCGTCCGGGCATGCAGCCTTATCTCCCAGAATAAATACAATGGCTTCCCATTATATAGAGCTTACCCCCTCTATGTTTACCCAAGTTGGAGAGGGAGAAATGCTTTATATAGGGAAAGAAACTACCATGGGGGGAGCAAATGCAATCATATTTGATTCTCTAAAAAGGGCGAGCGAAGGAGAAATGCTTTTTAGTATTCCGCTATCCAAGGTAAAAGCAGGAAATTATGAGTACCTTCGCGTTTCGTTGGCTTACCAAAATTTTGATATTAAATTTAAATACACCTATAACGGAAGCATTCCAATGTATTTTAATGGCACACTTGCCTCTTTTGTAGGGTATAACACTTATATTGGCAGTTATCTTCTCAAAACGAAAACGATTTCGGTGAATGATGACAAACTTCAAGGCTATTGGGGATTCGAGATTCCTCCAGTTTCTCCTTACCTTCCCACCGGCTACTCCTCTACAGGGCAGGCACCCGGAACAACGGTGGTGAATCCTTTGGCGGCTACCTCCCCGATTCCCGCCGGCTCTTGTATCGTTACGGGCAAATTCGGGCAAGCACTAAACATTACCGGAAACGAAACCGCCGACATCGTCATCACGGTATCTCTTTCTACTAACAAAAGTTTTGAATGGACGGAAGTAAACGCTGACGGGTGGTTTGAGCCTACTGCCGGAGAGGTCATAACAGATATGGGAATCCGTGGCATGATTCCTTCTTACATAAAATAAAAAGTGAAATGCACGGTTTATTTTACCAGATTATTGAAAAACTCCCTGAAAAGGCGCATATTACTTTCACCTTAGACCAAGAAGCCGCTATTAAGCAGTTTCTCAACTTTTTTAAATCGGACGAAGGGAGAAATACTATGCTACTCACCGGCTCGGCAGGTACGGGAAAAACACTGTTAATTTATTTTTTTACGGCGTTTCTCCGAAAAATGAATTGGAAAGTTATCCTACTTGCCCCTACGGGACGAGCAGCTAAAATTATTACCAAACGAACAGGGAAGCCTGCTTATACTATTCATCATCACATTTTTAGTGTGGGAGAAAATCTTCAGGGAAATCCGTATTTTACATTAAAAGAGAATAAGGAAAAATCAAAGGTTATCTATATCGTAGATGAAGCCTCTATGATTGGGAATAAAGCAGATGAGAGTTTGCGCTCCGGGTTGCTGCAAAACCTACTGACCTATATTTTCGGAGAAGACACAGAAAGAAAGCTCATACTAATTGGGGATCCTATCCAATTACCACCAGTTGGAAATAATGATTCTCCCGCCTTGAACCCGCTTATCCTGAAAGAGACTTTTGATTTACATGTATTTCATGCACATTTGGAAGAGGTGAAAAGGCAAGAAATAGACTCTCTGATTCTGGAAAATGCAGTAATCATTAGAGATGCTTATACTGCCGGAGAAGAAAAACCGAATTTGGCTATCCTCTACGGGCGTGAGGTGCAAATGTTAGATAATGGATACGATGCTATCGAGACTTACAGTGGATATTTTCAAGAAGGAAATATAGACCGCGTAATATTTATCACCTATTCTAATTTTAGGGCAACTCAAATCAATCAGGCAATCCGCCAAAAAGTTTTTGAAACCCAAGAGATACTCGTTACGGGCGATTTGGTCATGGTTGTCAAAAATAATTACTCGTGGGGAACAGAGCATTTTCCTTTTCTGGCCAATGGAGAGATGGGCGTGGTAACAGAGGTATATACCGATACAAAAGAGGAAAAATACGGACTTACTTTTATGAATGTATGTCTCGGATTTGAGGACGCTTACGGAGAGCAAAAATTAGTAGAATGTAAGGTAGTACTTGACCTACTCCGCCAAAAAAACCCTCAATTATCCAATGACCAAGTTT
>CAUJFT010000056.1 GCA_963169475.1 Bacteroidota bacterium
GTCGGAGCGATCTACATAGTGAGAGTCATTAGAGGCGATAATTTTGACGTTATACTTTTGGGCAAATTTCAATAAAACGGTATTTACTTTTTCTTGGTCGGGTATATTGTGGCGTTGTAGTTCAATATAATAGTCTTCTCCAAAAATATTCAGCCACCACTGAAAGGCTTTTTCGGCTTCTTCTTCTCCTTTGCGTAAAATAGTGCGGGGAATTTCGGCACCTAGGCAGCAAGTAGTAGCTATCAGTCCTTCGTGATATTGGAGGATTAGCGATTTATCTATACGCGGATATTTTCCATACAAGCCCTCTATAAATCCGGAAGAGCATAGTTTAATGAGATTTTTATATCCAACTTCATTTTTAGCAAGCATTAATTGATGGTAGCGTACATCTTTTTCTCCCCTTAAAAAGGTTCTCTTATGTCGGTCTTCTACTAAATAAAATTCGCACCCTATGATAGGTTTTATTCCGATTTTGGCAGCTTCGGAGACAAATTTAAACACCCCAAACATATTTCCGTGGTCGGTAATTGCTGCTCCTCGCATACCATCTGTATGGGCTTTCTTTAGCATTTTTTTAATGTCGGCTTGCCCGTCCAGCAACGAAAATTGAGTATGGCAATGCAAATGGTTGAATATCATAAAGTAGAAAATTTGATTAAACCGAAGTGAAATTTAGAGAAAACAAGAAAGCGGCAACGCTGATTTTAGCTGTTAGATTTAGCGTAGCTTTCTCATGCAAAGGTAAAGAAAAAAATCCGGTCAGCGAAATGATAGTATCCTCCCGTTTTTAATAGCTCGCTCGTTATATTGAGCGATGGCGCAAACCTAACACATCGCATAACTTCTCTCCTTCAAAAAAACCACCAATATAAGCCAACTGCAATTCGCCCCTGCCACCACTGCTCCAAAAACCAAGCCCACCCCAGAGAGACAATAATCCTCCTTTTGCAAATCATTTTCCCATAGCTCTATTTACAATTAACCCAATTATTTTTTTCCTTTTTCTTTTTTTATAGACTCATCTACTTGTATCTTATCCGGAATCACGCTTTGGGCTTCATATTTTAGGGACGTAATTCTAAATTCTGTTCGGCGATTAATCTGCATTTCATATTCATTTTTTTCGGGAAAATAAACCGGTTTTGTTTCTCCCATTCCCTTAAACGAGATTCTACCAGCCTGAATCCCTTTTTCTACAAGGTATTTGACGGCTGCCCCCGCCCGTAAATCCGAGAGCTTTTGGTTGTATTCCGGCGAAGCCTTAGAATCCGTATGAGAAGTAATCATAATCTTCATTTCGGGGTGAAGTTTCATAATTTCAAAAATTTTATTTAGCTCTGTAGCCGCATCAGGACGTATAAAATATTTGTCGTAGTCATAATATATATTATTGATTTTGAATACGAAATCAATTTCTTTTTTAGAAATGGTGTTATAATAATCCGCATATAGCCCAAATACGTCAGGCTCAACCATAATATCTCTAATTACAATACTAAGGTTCTTATCAATCATTCCCGTATTTATATACACTTCCGATGGGATATATCCCAATGCTCCCCCCTCAATTTTGTATTTTTTGTTTTCTTGGAGCTTAAATGCAAACCGCTCCTTTTCCGGCTCTGCTTTTTGGACTTCACCCCAGCTCCCATCTTCTTTTAGTTCGTAGAGCGTGGCTTTGATATTTACCAATTCCTTTTTATCAGACTTATTGAGTACCTTTCCCTCTACATTTACAGTTAAGCTCTTAGACTGCAATCCGGATACTCCACCTTCGTGAGCATTTCCCCTTCTATAGTCCGCCCTATATATATCCAACTGACCAGCACCTCCTTCTCTTCCCGATACAAAGTACAGAGAAGAATCGCTTATAGGGTACATTCCATAATCATCTGCCGAGGAATTAATGGGTTCTCCCATACTTTTGGCAACACTCCATACGTCCCCGTTCTTAAACGACAAAAACAAATCTAAGCCTCCAACTCCTCCTCTTCCGTTGCTTGCAAAGGAGAGTATCGAGCCATCTCCGTTAAGGTAGGGACTCATTTCGTTTTCGGTAGTATTAATCCCGTCCCCCGCTTGAACGGGAGTACTCCACCCCTCCGGCGTTCTTCTCGATATCCAAATATCATACTTTCCTATCCCTCCGTCCCTATCAGAAGCAAAGGCTAACGTAAGCCCGTCAGCAGAAATAGAGGGATTCAGCTCACTGGAGCGAAATTTACGCGAAGGCTGGTCGGGAGATAAACTTACCGTCCTAATACCGGATATTTTACCCAACTCTTTCGGTTTACTCCATTTGTTCTTTGTATAGTTATATTTGGATTGAAATAAGGAAAAGTACTCCATATTTTTTTTCTTTACCGCCGCCGAAAAAATGAGGGTTAAGCCGTCAGGAGAGGTGGTTGCAGAAGCAACCTGTTTTTTTTTGAATTTAATTTTAGTGCTATTTACCTCTGGCTTCAAAACGGAATCATTTTGGATTTCCATAAAATATATTCCAAAAGGGTTCTTCTGATAATCGCGGTAACGATCAGATACAAACATAAGGTTTCTTATCCCACCCTGGCTTATCCATATTATGGGAGATAGCTCGGTAAACGCACTACTGATGCGCGTGGGTGAGACCGTAAACCGTTGATTTAAATCCTCCTCTAATTGGAACTTATCCATATTTTGGGCATGAGCAAGCCAGGTATTTATTGTAAAAAATATTACGATAAGGAAATAATTAAAGGTTGATTTCATGTTTTATATTTTTGGGCAAATTTATCAAATAAAAACATTCTATATAGAATATTTATTTAAAAATTGTACTAATTTAATCCAATTATGTAGGTTTCTACTTCGGCTCAAAACTTTTTTGAACGATAATCGTACACCTCTCAAATTTTAATACCAAACGACACAATGATTGCATTACTACTTGTAACTATTTTTGGATTCATTCTCCTTTTTTTTAATTCATTATTCAGTTCCTAAGGTAATCCACAGATTTATGCTTTCTATTATTATCATTCTTCTGCTTATTTTGGGTGTAGTACTTGCGTTTCGCAAAAACGATTCCTAAGCGGTATTTTTATCTTCTAAAAAAATCACCCTGCCTTTATGAATTAACCGCTGGTTTTTTTAAATTTGTGCCGATTTCAATCATCTGTATAAATAAAACCATTCAGTATGAAGTTTGTAGGTACCGGGGTGGCAGTAGTTACCCCATTCACAAAAGAAGGCGCAATTGATTTTCAGGGAATTAGAAATGTAGTTCGTCATCTTACTGACGGAGGCGTTGAGTATTTAGTAGTATTAGGCTCAACGGGTGAAGCAGCCACCTTAAATCAAGAAGAAAAGCAAAAAGTATTAGAGGCTTATTTGGAAGCCAATAATGGCAGGCTTCCCGTAGTAGTGGGGGCAGGAGGGAATGATACAAGGGAGGTTTGCCATAAGATAAATTTTTTTACCCAAAACTACCCTGGCTTAAGTGGGATATTATCCGTAAGTCCGTACTATAATAGACCCTCTCAAGAGGGGGTTTATTACCACTACAAAGCGGTATCAGAGGCTACCCCCCTTCCTATAATTTTATACAACGTTCCGGGAAGAACAAGCAGTAACATGACAGCTGCTACCACCTTGAGAATTGCCGGCGATTTCAAAAATATTACGGCAATTAAGGAAGCATCGGGCAACCTCGAACAAATGATGGAAATTATTCGCTACGCACCCGCCAATTTTCAGGTCATATCCGGAGACGATGCAATTACGCTACCGCTGATTGCCGCTGGAGGCAAAGGGGTAATCTCCGTAGTGGCGCATGCAGCCCCCCATACATTTAGCGAAATGGTGAGACTTGCTTTAAACGGAAATTTTAGAGATGCCCGCAAATTGCATTACGAATTATGGAAGTGGTACGGGTTAGCATTTGCAGAAGGAAACCCAGTAAGCATCAAAGCGATATTATCCCATCTTAAAGTTTGTGACGAAGAAGTACGCCTCCCTCTTATGAGAGCAAGCAAAGACCTCCTCCGAAATATCAGTATGACAGATATCTGCCGTTGATTATATTTTTTTGGAAACATTCTAAAAAAGTGTGTATTTCGGGGCAAATTTTGTAATTAAATCATGAATTATTGGATATACGGAGTACTCATAGGAACGATATTGTTCTTAGTAGCGGGGGGCTTTCTTATTTATTATTTACGGCGTAAAAAGCAGAATCTTCATTTTGCTAAGGTATTTAAATTATCCCTATCCGGAAATGTCTTTGCACCGGAATTTAAAGGAATTTATAGGAGGTATCAAATATCAATTGCTCCTTTTCGGGATAGTACGCACAAAAACAGGATTACTATGCGCAAGATTTCGGTAAAAATGCAAAACCCCAATAATAAGTTCTTTTTGTTTGAGAAGCAAAAAGAAAAATCCCTCCCTACTTTTTTGAATGAAAAGAAGACAGAAATGTTTAGTGCAAATCATTTTGAACCTGAAATCAAAGGATTTACAAACGACTCCCTGATGATTGGCGTAATCCTCACGGAGGAGATAAAGGGACAAATCATAGATAGAATGAGGGAAATTCATAGGGGAATGCTCTATTTATCGGGAGAAGAACTTGTATTTCTAAGCCCTGTTTTTTCTTCCGGAGAGTTGTTTTTCTCACTTTGGATGCACCAAATGGATTTATTATGTGATATTAAGGATACGCTTCAGTAAATGAATATGAGACCCCAAGGAAAATTAGTTTCTATAGGAGGTGCCGAAAAAAGGCATTCTCGTTTTCTTAATCCGGCAGAAACCATAAAAGAAGAACACCCGTTAGAGGTGCTTTCTCGCGTTGTGAGCGAAGCCAAAGGACACAAGACCCGAATAGAGGTAATTACCTCTGCCTCGTCTATACCTGAAATTGTAGGAAATGAATACCTTTATTCTTTTAATAATCTCGGTTGCGACTACGTAGGCATTCTTAACCTTAGGAATAAAAAAGAGGTATTTAAAAAGGAAAACCTTAAACGGTTAGAGCAAGCAGCTGTTATAATGATGTCGGGAGGAAAGCAAATCCGGTTAAGTCGCTCGGATCTGGGTACCCCTTTTGATGATTTACTGACGAAAAGGTATTATGAAGACCCTGGATTCCTGATTGCTGGTACAAGTGCAGGAGCGATGGTCATGTCTGATGCTATGATTTACGAAGGCACTTCTAAGGAAGCACTTCTTACCGGAAAATCAAAAATTACGAAAGGCTTTGCGCTGCTTCCCCATAGCATCATAGATTCTCATTTTGTGAATCGTAATCGTTTCGGTAGATTAATGGTGGGGGTAGCAGAATATAGAGACTTTATTGGGATAGGGCTTGCCGAAGACACAGGGGTTATTATTCGCGAAGGACAATATTTGGAATGTATCGGAAGCGGACAGGTACATATTCTTGACGGTAAAAATCTTAGCATCGCGGAAATTAACCCCCATGACGAAGCCTCTCACCCCGCACATTTCAGAAATATGTTGTCGCATGTACTCACTACGGGCGAAAAGTTTGATGTTCTTAATAGAAAATTTGTATAAATTTTGCTTTTATACTTATTAGTCTTTAACTTTGTCGTCTATTTGGAGGGTGGACCATCAGTTTATAAAAATCACTATACACAAACTCAAATTAAATTAAGAAATCATGAATTTAAGTTGGAAAGATATATCAATCGTTGGCGCGTTTTTGTTAGGCGCGGTCTTTATCTTGATACGTATCAATAGTAGCACTAGGGCTGCGTGTTGTAAGGTCTCTACTAATCTATCTAATATTTCCACAGTTTCTCCTCCTGCTCTTCCCAATGACGGAGGTGCTTCTTCTCAACAAGCAATCGCTTCATCTGAAACAACTACCCCTCCTACGATTACCCCCGAAGGTATTCCTTTAGAAGATAAAGCACGTAGCTCAAGTGCTTCCGAAAAATCTCTATCCACAGAAGTGTTAAGCCCGGTAAGTAACCAGCCCCAAAAGAGTACGCCTACGGTTACAGTTGCCAAAGAAAAAGGAAATGAGGCTAGCACTCCTCCTCCTCCGGCTTCTCAAAAGCCTAAAGAGGAGATGAAACCTAAAACAATTGCCGCTGCTCCGAGTAGCCCTAAAACTACCGCTACCGTCTCTCATCAAAGAACGATACCAACCGCTCCGACAACAAACCCTTACAAAACGGCACCCCTAACCAATCCGCCTGCCGTGGCTACGAGTCCAGGTAGTACATTTTATCTCATTGCGGCAAGCAGGGAGAACTTTGAGGAAGCCCAAAAATCTTTGGAACGACTCAAAGGATTGGGATATAATCCAATGTTATTAACGCCGATTAAATCTAAAGGAATAAATAATTATCGCATTGCAATTTATCGGAGTGCAGATAAAAAGCAAGTCGAAGACTATAACGCCCAAATAAACGGAAAAGCAGAAGGTTTCTGGGTTGACCAGCGTTAAGTAACGGTAATAATGAGGGCATTAATCCAAAGAGTTAGTACTGCAAGTGTAGAAATCGAAGGAGAAACCACCGGCAAAATCGGTAGAGGGTTGTTGGTTTTGCTTGGAATTACACAAGACGATAAGGAAACAGACATCGAATGGATTGTCAAAAAAATCTCTCAGTTACGCGTTTTTAGAGATGAAGCCGGAAAAATGAACCTTTCTGTTCAAGACATTCAGGGCGACATTTTGCTTATCTCCCAATTTACTCTTTTTGCAGACAGCGCAAAAGGAAATCGCCCTTCTTATATCCGCTCCGCTCACCCCGATATTGCTATCCCGCTTTACGAGCAGACTATTCGGGCATTAAATACTGTGCTTGACGGGAGAGTGTCCACCGGAATATTTGGGGCAGATATGAAGGTTTCTCTTATCAACGATGGTCCGGTTACGATTATGCTCGATTCTGCTAATCCCGGATTATAAGTGCCAATACACGGAGAAGAATAAAATTTTATTCTTCTTTTTCAGGAAATAAATCTTAATTTGCACTATATTTGTGCATGATAGGAAATTATTGTTTACCAAGATGACTTATAAAAAAATCATATATACGCTGATTATTTGCGGGATAGTATCGCTAATAGCATTCGGTTGTACCCGTAACAAGGAATATATTACCCCTACTTCTTGGCTCGTTTTCCCACTTGACAGTGGTAAATATAGGGTTTACAAAACCATTGATACTACATTTACGGTACAAAACCAACAAGGAGTTCGCGCTGCTTACTTTCGCAAAGAAGAGACCGCCGGAAAAATAGATTTTGAATTAAAAACCTTCACAAAGTTATACAACTTCATTTCTCCCAACCAAAACGAGTCCACCAATTTTGAGTTGGATAAAATATGGATGCTCTATAAAGATACTACCCGATA
>CAUJFT010000057.1 GCA_963169475.1 Bacteroidota bacterium
GTCCAACATCGGAAGAACTAAGAATCTTGGGTTTGGAACCGGGAAATGCCCCGTCTAAGGTAGCAAGTAATTTATTCACAATCTCATCGCCAGCCTTGACATCTTCTTTTTTATAGGAAGTCGTAACCTGAACTTGAGAAGAAGAAGCCAGGGTTTTGATTACCGGAGCTTCTCCTGCATAAGCAGTAGTCAAGTCGGTACGAACTCTTTCAAGGTCTGCATCACTCAACGATTTATTCTGAAACTCCACAACATACTGCCGTCCGCCTTTAAAGTCCACCCCAAGTTTGAACCCTACGGTAAGCATCAGCACAATACTGATAACAGTGAGCGTACCGGATAGCATATAAAATGATTTCTTACGTTTGGTAAATTTAAGGTCGATGCCATTAAACATATTCAAGGTCTTCTCACTTCCAAAAGAAATGATTTGTCCTTTATCTGCATAATACTCAAGGATTAAACGGGTAAGTAACAAGGTAGAAACCAAAGAGGTAAGAATACCAATGATCAACGTTACAGCAAACCCTTTAATCGGTCCCACCCCGAAGGCAAACAATACAACCCCTGTCAGCAAAGTGGTTACGTTAGAGTCTATGATAGAAGAAAAAGCGTTTTGGAAACCGGCTTTAATGGCGGCTTTCTGGGTTTTGCCATGGCGGAACTCCTCCCTCACCCTTTCAAAGACAAGTACGTTTGCATCTACTGCCATACCGATGGTTAGGATAATCCCTGCAATACCCGGCAATGTAAGTACGATATTAAAAGCGGCAGAGGCTGCAATCAACGCAAACAAGTTAAATAGTAATGCTACTACTGCATAAACCCCTGCTTTTCTGTAATACCAAACCATTAATAGTCCTACACAAAGTAAAGACATCACAAAAGAAATTAATCCGCTATTGATATTACTTGCCCCTAATGACGGTCCTACAATATCTTCTCCAATAATCTTAGCTGGAACAGGTAATTGACCTGCTTTCAATACGTTGGCTAAGTCTCCCGCCTCATCTGCCGTAAAGTCTCCGGTAATTTGAGAGCGTCCGCCGGCTATTTTTCCTTGTACGGTAGGGAAAGAGTAAACCATGCGGTCTAAGGTAATGGCAACAGATTTTTGTATGTTATCTTCTGTAATCCTAGCCCAGTCTTGCGCACCTTCGATGTTCATAGACATATCCACTACGAAGCGGTTATTTTCGTCAGTAGTTCTACGTGCGGTCGTTACTTTATCTCCTCCCAATACTGGTTCGCCTCCTTCTGCACGGATAGCTACAAGCCCGTGTGCTTTTCCGGCAATCGGTTTCAATGTCCAGAAAAACGCCATATCATCAGGGATTATCTCTGCGATTTCTTCATTCTTCAAGTATTGATTTACCTTGGCAGTATCTTCTGGCATAGCATATCCTACCAGCGGAGACTTAGGGTTAATGCTTTGTAAATCAGGATAAGGACACACTCCAAAGAAAGGGTTTTCTCTTTTGAATTTTGCAACTTGTTCGTCCTTGGAAAGAGAAGCACTGTCTTTGTCTGTACTATCTCCGGAGGCAAGGTCATTACTAGCGGCAGAGTCTTTTTTCGCGACCTCTTTCTTTGCAGAATCTGGTTTAGTGTTCGTTGAGTCTGATTTTGCTACTGCATTTTTGGTAGTATCTTCCTTTACTAAGCCTTCAATAATTTTGGATTTTTCATTGATTTCTACCATCACCCGAATAGCCTCTTCAATCGTATAGGTAGTCCAAAATTCAAGTTTAGCGGTACTACGGAGCAGTTTTCTAACCCTTTCGGGTTCTTTTACGCCGGGAAGCTCTACAATAATCCTACCGGTACCTTCTTGTTTTTGAAGGTTAGGAGACACTACCCCAAATTGGTCAATACGGGTACGAATGATGTTAAAAGTGCGGTCAATCGCTCCTTTTGCTTCTTCGTCCAACATTTTTCTGACATCGTCATCGGAAGTGCTTACGCTAATCCCTCTGTCGTTATTCATAAATACCGCACCTAACTTTGCATTAGGGTTAATTCTTTTCAATTCTTTAATAAAGATACTTACAAAGCCCTCTTGGCTATTTTCTTTAATTTTAATAGAATTTTTGAGTGCGGCATTAAAAGCAGTATCATTGACAGAGTTAGGGGCAAGATGACGAATGACATCTTCTACTCCGATTTCAAGGGTAGCAAGCATCCCTCCTTGTAGGTCAAGCCCCAAGGTAAATGAGCGGTCTATCGCTCCTTTATATCTGTTCTGAAAGGCAGTATCTTTTACCAAACTTTCATAGTCTGCACAAGCAAGAGAGTCTTTCTTGCCTGAACCAATACAATTAGTTTCAGCCGCATTGTATTTAGAACTCATGCTGAATTGCCTATACGTAAAGAAAAGGTTGTACAAACAAATCAGTGAAAAAACAACTAATAAGACAATTATTGTCGGTTTATTACGCATTTTAATTAAAAAAATTTAAATTCCTTTTTATGTTATTGTAAAAAATATACATGATTTATCGCTACTACGGCTAAATAAGCCTCTGCTTTGTTCATAAAAACGAAGTAGGTAAGCAGCTACTTATAATCGTTATTTGGGAAAAAAATCACCCTTGGATACAAACAAAATAGATAAGTACTAAAAGGGGATTAGAGAGTTTGACGAGAGTGGGTCGTCAGGGTAGCGGAACATAATCCAACCGTAGTTGAGCGTAAAGTTTTTGGTTTAGTATAGGACTTAGTTGAGGGACTACCCTATTACAATAGGTCGAAATTAGGGCTTTTTGAATGTCTTCGGTAAATGACATGAGGGGAAGCGGATAAAAAAGATTAAAAATATTCCGAACGACTTTCCATTCTTTAAAAACAATTTTTAATCTAATCTGCTTACTATCAATTGAATGAGAGTTTCTGTTATAGATTTCTTCCAGCACTCTGAAATATTGGTCAAAGAAATAGCCTCTATGAATTTTATAAAAGACCCAAAACCCGAGAAAAAATCCCGAGCATAAGATTAATCCGTATATCCTTGCCTTTCTGACCATCTTATCCTAAAAACGGCTGCGAATTTAGAAAAGAAAATCTAAACCACAAAATTTTTTTCGGAAAAATCAACCAAAAGCAAAAGTTACAAATGGGTAATATGTATCGGATACATCGCGGCAAAATTGTTCCTTTATAAAATCTTGCTATTTTTCAAATCATTTTGTGAAGTAAAGGCAGAATAATTTTGAATTCATAAAAAATAGATAGATATTTGACAGTTATTTTAATCAATTTAAACCCATGAAAAGTGTATTTAGGGCGGGAGCGATTTTTTGTTTGAGTGTTTTTTGTTTGTTAATTGGTTGTAAAGACGAGTCCAAGCTCATCGTGATAGAAGACAATAATCCCCCGCCTTATGACGGTATCCCTACTATTTTGGTAGAAAATTATGTAAACCGCCTATACATAGATGTCTTAGGTAGAGAACCTACAGATGTTGAAATGCAGGCTGAAACAGAGATGCTTAAATCTGCCGGGTTGCAGCAGAATGCAAGGTACTCGCTTATCCATAAACTCCAGAATGATAAAGGGTATCGGGAAGGAGATAGTAGCTTTTTTATTGCCTATCATCACCGATTATATGAGTTGTGGAAAGGAGTGTTTATAGAAGGAGCATCTAATGAAGACCTCGAACAAGAAATTGGTATTGCGGAATACGCCCTTCTTTTAGACTCACTGAGTGGAAATATACAAGGTGTTGAGATTAATCGAAGTATCGTAAAGAAGTATAAAGCCATTATCGTTTCGGAAATTGATTTTCGGGAAGGGAGAATCGGTGTCCCCCAAGTATATGAAAGAATGTTGAATAATTCTCTTTATGATAAAATCAACATGAATACCTTTAATTTTATTAGAGCATCTTTTCAGGACGTTATGAGACGTTACCCTACAGAGGCTGAATATAATAATTGTTATAATCCTATTGAGTACAATACCTCTGGTTCTTTATTTGGAATTTCGTGTACTAATAAAGATGAATATATTGCTATTCTTACAGGCTCGCGCGAATGTGAAGAGAGTATTATTCGATGGACTTATTCAAGTTTGCTTGCAAGAGAGGCTAAAACTGCAGAGGTTTACAAAGCAATACAAGATTTTCATACTACTAAAAACTACCAAAAGGTACAAGCAGATGTCTTAGTAACCGATGAGTATGCGGGGTTTCTTTTTTAAAATTACAAAAATTATACAAAAATGAGATATTTTCTTTTTTTACTGATAATTACAAGCTCTTTTTTTTACAGCTGCAAGTCCGGGCAAGATGTGTATCAATATGAATTAAATGACGTAAATATAAATGCCGATTATGCGGGAAAAAACAAAAGAAAAACCGAGCAGCAATACATTTCTATCTTATATGCTAACCTTTTTCAAAAAGCTATTTCTGCCAATGAATTGATAGAAATTGAAAAGGTAATAGCCTCTATCGGAGACAAAGAGTTGGCGCATGAGGTAGTTGTTAGTAATTTTATGAACCGCTCTGGAATTATGCTTCCTCCTAAATCTGAAATGCTTGCAGATAAAACTGCCTTTGTAATGGATACTTATAAAAGGTTTTATGTTCGCGAACCTTTGGTTGCCGAAAAAACATGGTGGGTAAATTATATTACTGCTAATCCGCAGGTTAATCCGGAGCTTGTATATGTGGCATTTGCATTGTCAGAAGAGTATCTTTTTTATTGAATCTTGGTTAGGTAACCCAAAGGATAATCTACTCCTGTTAAAAAGAGTCCTTCTGCGGGCGCGCTTTCTCTTGCCTTCGTTCGGCTTTTAGAGTTTATAATTTCTCTAAATTCGTCTATACTTATTTTCTCTTCTCCTACCTTTACAAGCGTGCCGGTAATTGCCCTTACCATTCCTCTTAAAAAGCGGTTCGCCTGAATATGGAAAGAGAGAACCGGGGTTATCGCCGAAAAAGGTAAAATATTACTGACAGGGGCGAAATCCCAATAGGCATAATCTAAGCGGCATATCGTTGTTTGATTGTCCGAACCGGTTTTAGCAAAGGCAGCAAAGTCGTTATACTGTGGGAGAATAGCGGCGGCTTCATTCATCTTGTTTATGGCAAGCGGGAATCTATGATACCAAGTATAATCATCTAAAAAAGGATTTTTTTCGGAAATAATATGATAAGAATATCGTCTTCTTACCGCGTCGAATCGTGCGTTAAAATCCGGCTTTTCTGTTTTGTATAACCCCATAATACTAATATCACGCGGAAGAATAGCATTAAGACGATACATAAAATCCAAAGGTATTTCTCCTCCAAAATCAAAGTGAGCAAACAGTTGAGTGGCGTGAACTCCTGCATCCGTTCTACCCGCTCCCAATGTATAAATTGGACATCGTAACAAAGCAGATAATGATTTGTCTATCACCGCCTGAACAGATAGGGCATTCTTTTGGATTTGCCACCCGGCATATTTTTTGCCCATAAAGGCGATTTCTATTACGTATCTCATGTTTTTTTGAATGGGCAAAATTAGGAATTTGGGTTATTTATGGTTTTCTTGGTATTCCGATTCTAGTGTGAATTGGGCTAAAAAACTTCGTAATACTCATTTACAAAACGTTATGATGTATTTATTTCCTGTATAAAAAGCCACAGTATCGACTTTGTTTAAGGAGAAGATAGATAGGCAGAAAACTCACTCCACGTAAATCCTTTTTGAAGAAGGTATCGGGTAAGTTTAGCCTTTCGTTGAATAGGGTTTTCGCGTATTAGTTCTTTTTCTTTTTTTTGGATTAATCGCTGGATTGTCTCTTCATAGGCTTCGTCGGGTATTTCTGCTTGTAATGCTTGCTGAATGAGGCTATCTGGAATTTGGTGTATCCGGATTTCAAATAATATTTTTTGCTTACCCCATTGTTTTTGCCGGAATTTACCCCCTATAAAATGGTGAGCGAATCGCTTTTCGCTAAAAAAACGTTCTTTTTCCAGAAAATTAAATATTTCTTCCCATTCTTCTTCCTGAATTCCAAGTGCCAGCATTTTTTGGATAATTTCGGGGCGGCTTCTGTCTTGGTAGGCACAAAAAGCCGCTATTTTAGGCAAAAGAAGGTGTCCCATTTTGTTTAGGATAATTACTTTTTTAAAACGAATCCCTTAGGTTTTTATGACAAAATACTTCACCCATATAAACAATCCAAAGTGGAAAGGACGCACATAGATTAAGGTTCTAAGTATTTTTTGATTAAGAAATTCTACTAATAAAAACATAGTTTAATATATTTAAATGGATTTTTATTTAGTTAGCGTCTATAATCGCGCTTAGGTTTACATGTTCTTCTATCATCTCCCTTGCTTTTTCTGTTTTCCAAGGGGTTCTTGTATTGATTTTAACTTCTATTCTTGAAATTTGAAGGGCAGAGCCATAGGTATCTAATCGCGTGGCGACTACGGGGATTTGGTGGGTAAGTATATAGCCTTCACACCCAAAAGCCTCCGACCATTCCTCTAACCTTCCGTCTCCGGTTATAACAATTCCGGCAAGCGGGCATTTGCTTAGATGAGTAGTTTTTTGGTGAATTTTAGAGACTACTTCATTTACCCTATTGGCACTCACAACTAATAAAACGCTAGCGTCTTCTTTGAATGTGTGAGTATCTACTAATGAGGCTGCAAGGACTTTTTCTACGCGATTATATCTTTGGTCAAAGTTATGGAGATACCGTCCATCTATTGCTTTACAGACTGTATCAAATAGCGGGTACAAGAGCGTTTTATCATAGGGCATTACCCCTAAAAGCGGGATTCCCCATTCTTTAAGTTTTATTCCTACATAATGTTTTACCTTATCGAGCTTATCTATAAGCACTTTATTTACGATGACCCCGATAATCGGAACTTTTTGTTCCCGAAATAAACTAAGAGAAAGGTTCAGGCGGTCAATTGTATTTCCTACCCCGCCTTCTACTACGAGAATCACTGACGCTCCCAATTTTTGGGCAACTTCTGCATTAGAAAGATTCACTACACTTCCTACGCCTGGGTGGCCTGTTCCTTCAAAGATAATAATTTCATGTTTTTTTTCTAATATTTCTGCCGCACGAAAAATATCTCCTTCAAAATCATAATTGGAAGGGTTATCTAAATATTGTTGGGTTGCGCCCGGCCCGAGTATTACGGGGCTATGGATTTGGGGTTCCATTTCAAACTCCATGACTTGGGCAAATAATACGGCATCTTTGTCCGCATATACTCCGGTACTCTCGTTGAGCACCCCTTCTTGTCCTACGGGTTTACAGTACCCTACGTTGTATCCTTTTTTTTTGAGTAGCTTAACTAATCCAAGCGTAGAAGTAGTCTTTCCGATATGCTGGCTAGTAGCGGCTATATATATTCTTTTTAGCATATTTATTTTATTTTTGCAAATATAAATAAAGTACTTAGATTTATTTTGAGTTCTCTTCTTTTTCTGATAATTTTTTTTCAAGAAACGCTACTCTTTTTAACAAAGAATCTAATTGACGAAATACGGCTTCTGATTTTAATTGCTGACGATATTCCTGAACGGGCGCACCTCTCCAATTGGTATTTTCTTCCTTGATGTTTTTGGAGACCCCGGACTTTGCCCCTATCTTTACCCCGTCCGCAATCCGGATATGCCCAACGATTCCAACCTGTCCTCCCAACATACAATTTGAGCCAATAGCAGTGCTACCAGCAATTGCGGTTAAAGCGGCAATAACGGTATTTTTACCTATAGAAACATTATGGGCAATCTGAATCAGGTTATCTAACTTCACACCGTCCCCCACGATAGTGCTTCCTAAGGTCGCTTTGTCAATCGTTGTATTTGCTCCTACTTCTACCGCATTTCCCAATACTACATTTCCTGTTTGAGGGACTTTCATATAGCTCCCGTCCGGTTGAGGGGCGTGTCCAAAGCCATCACTGCCGATAACTGATCCGGCATGAAGAATGCAATTTTCTCCGATAATAGATTGTCCATAAATTGTAACGTTTGGGTATATGACTGTATTTTTCCCTACTTTAACCCCATCTCCAATATAAGTTCCGGGATAAATTTTGGCCCCGTCTCCTATCTCGGCGTAGTAACCCACATAGCTAAATGCTCCAATATAAACTTCCTTTCCAACCTTTGCATTTGGGGCAATAAAGGAAGGCTCTTCGATTCCGGATTTTTTCTGAATCTGCTCTTGTACCTTATTGAGAAGTATGGTAAAGGCGAGATAAGGGTCCTCTACCCGAATGAGGGTGGCAGACACTACTTCCGCAGGGATAAAGTCATGAGAAACAATTACTGCGGAGGCTTGGGTGGTATATAGGTATGATTCGTACTTTGGGTTTGCCAAAAAAGAAATGCTGCCCTCTTCGGCTTCCTCTATTTTAGCAATCATTGAAATTTGTTTCTCTCCGTTTCCTTCTACCTTTCCTCCCAATAACCCTGCAATCTGAAAAACACTGAATCTTAGCATATTGATTTTTTTTAGTTAAACGCCTGCTATGGAAAAACAAAATTAAGAAAATTACCCGATAATCCAACAAGGATAAGGCACAAATACGCTACAAAGTTTAGAACGAAAAATTAACATTCTATTATTTACAATCTGCAAAAATATTCAAAAAAATTATTATTTTTGCAATCTAATCTTTTCATAGATCATCATCAAAATGGAAGAAAAAACAAAAAAACCATATAGAATTTTGTCTATTGACGGAGGCGGGATTCGGGGAATTATACCGGGAATGTTGCTAAAAGAGATAGAAGAAATTACGGGCAAACCTATTTATGAGTTGTTTGACCTAATAGCAGGAACTTCTACGGGAGGGATTCTCTCTCTTGGTCTTATCTTACCTCTGAAAGACAAAAAGCCCTATTCCGCCAAGGAAATGCTTGAAATTTATGCTGATAGAGGAGATGAAATTTTTTCAAAAAATTGGTCTCAACACTTTACTAATCCTGCCGGTTTATTTGATGGAAAGTATTCTCAATATGGGATTGAGAGGGTTTTAAAGGAATATTTTAATGAGATAAGGCTAAGCGAAGTTATGCCTAATAAGGCAGTACTTATCACTGCTTATGAGATAGAGAGAAGGAGACCTTGGTTTTTCAAAAGCCACAAAGCGAAAGAAGATCCGAAAAGAGATTGTTTTGCGTGGCAGGTAGCGCGTGCAACTTCTGCGGCACCTACTTATTTTGAGCCTTATAGACTTGATATAGAGGACAATGATTACCTCGCCTTAGTAGATGGGGGCGTTTTTGCTAATAACCCCACACTTTGTGCCTATGCAGAGGCTAAGGTATTGATGGCTAAAAAACAGGCTCAGCAGACCTCAAAAATGGAGGATACCCAAGGGAGAGGAGCAGAAGACTTATTAGTAGAGGCAAGAGATGGAGATAATAAGGATTTTTTGGTAGTTTCTATAGGTACAGGGGAGACAACACGATGTTATCCCTATGAGAAAGCGAAAGATTGGGGGGCAATTAGTTGGTTAAACCCCTTGATTAGTATCCTCATGCAAGGGGTAAGTGATAGCGTTGATTACCAAATGCGCCAACTACTCCCGGACTCCACAGATAACGAGTGCCATTATTATCGGTTTCAAACGAAGGTCAGTGAAGAGTGTGAGGATTTGGATAATATTACAGAGAATAATATCCGTTATTTAAAACTTCATGGAGAAGAGCTTGTCAGGAGTAGCCTCGCAGACCTACAGAACTTATGCAATCAATTGACCCGGTATGCTGACTAATTCCATCTTCCTTTGTCCGAAAAAATAAAGCCTCTGTTTTCATTCCAATTATTGTAACTTTTAATATAAATTACATTTTGGGAGGTTACCTAAAAAAAACAACTATGGTTGAACCAAGAGGAGGCTATCCAAAAGGGATATTTCTACGAAAAATGAATTTATGTTTATTATTTTAAATGACTCTTTATTGAGAATTTATTACAAAAACACTTCTTTTTAGAGCCGAAAACTAAACAAATTACCAATTTTCAAAAATCGTTTTTACCTTTTTGGACAGCCTCATTGGTATATAACATACTCTCTATATTACCCGCTTATCAAAACGATTACCTTTTGTTGAGGCGTAACATATAGTTGTCGGGATATAAAGTAACTAGGCTATGTC
>CAUJFT010000058.1 GCA_963169475.1 Bacteroidota bacterium
AAATTCGCCATAAAACTGAAGAGTATTGTCTGTTATCGTTCTATCAAGGCGGGTAGTCGTACCACGTAATCTATCATATCGGTTTAGGCTGACTCCAAATTGAGCGTAGCCTTGTCCTTTCCCATTTGCCCAGGGTCCGCCTGCCGATAGGTAACCTGCACGAAGAGTTAGAAAAAAAATCAATATAATGATAGCCCTTTTCATTCATTATCAAATATTTAATTAATACTCACTTTATAAATAATTATACAAAAATAGGTGAATTATTTTGATTATCTCTACCTTTACCGTCCGAACAGGCAAATATTTACCTCAATGATGAATAAATTCTTATTTTTCTGGCTATTTATAGCCTTCGCTCTCCTTCTAAATGCCCAAAATACGCCTTATAATGGACCTATGCCCGGATACAACTCGGATATAGAAGCCTCTATATGGATTCAATTTCACAAACCCCTGAAAGTACAGCTTGCCTATGCAAGTTCTCCCTTAGATTCTACTTATTCGGAGGTACTTGAAGCCAATCCCGCAAAAGCATACGTAGTAGTTTTTAGGCTTAAAGGATTAAAACCAGATACAAGGTATAGCTACAGACTTGTGTCTGATTCTCTACCTCACGAAAAAAATATTTTCGCTTTTCGTACCCAACCCGAATCCGGAAAAGTTTTTGATTTCTCGGTAGCTACGGGAAGTTGCAGTTGCCTTAGAGATAAATCCGTCGGAAAAGCCGGTAGACACTTCAATTCTGCCTCTGGATATAGGATATTTAACGCTATTGCGGAGACTAACCCTGATTATATGCTATGGTTGGGAGATAATATTTACTTACGGAATAAAGAATGGCTCTCTTTTGAAGGGGTCTGCCATAGATACACCCATACGCGGTCTCTCCCTCAAATGCAAAAATTGCTTCAAACCACTCATCATTTTTCTATTTGGGACGACCATGATTATGGTGCAAATAACGGAAATCAATTTAGTACCTCAAAGGATTTTGCCCTTGACGGTTTTAATCTATTTTGGGTAAATCCCTCGACTCACCCTACAAACCAGAAGGGGATTTATTACAATTATAAAATAGGAGATGCCGAATTTTTTCTAACAGATGATAGGTATTTCCGCTCCCCGGATACCGTTCAGAATAATGAATCTAAGAGGTTTCTTGGAGATGCACAAATTAGGTGGCTAATAGAGTCTCTCCAAAACAGCGATGCTAATTTTAAAATTATTGCAATTGGTACTCAATATCTTAATGCTAATCCAGAGCCGAGAAAAGAAGGATATTGGAAAGATTATACTACAGAAGCCCGATATTTATTAGACCAAATCAAAAAAGAAAAGATTCGGGGGGTATTTTTTCTTACGGGAGACGTACATCATACCGTACTGAGTAAGCTTGTTTCCCCAGACTTTTATCCTATACATGACCTTACCGTTTCAGCCCTTACGTCTATTCAAAATCCTCTTTTCGGTATAAAAAATGCTTTGAAAGTTTCGGGTACTTTTGTCTGGAATCATAATTTTGCTATTCTGAAATTCTCCGGAAATGAAAATAAAAGAATGATGCAGATAGAAATCCGCGACAAGTGGGGCGTTAGAAAATGGAAAAAAACTATCTATGCGGACGATTTGCGCGTAGAAGATTAAGGGCTCTTAAAAACCCACAGCGGGTATAGAAACCCAATGTATTGGGGTTATCTTAACGACAAAGCAAGTACTTCCTTCTATATTTACCCTCATACACAAATCTATGTAGGCAAAAAACTACACTTATTTTTCTTGTGATGTATTATTCATAAACAGATAAATCGTAGTTTTGTATATTAAAAAATACACTGTACAAAAAAATGGCAAAAATCTTAATCATTGACGACGAGGAAACCATTCGCTCCACCTTATCCGAGATTCTTGAATACGAGGGATATGAAGTGGAAGTAGCCGTAGATGGCAAAGATGGGTTAGACAGAATCATTGCAGAATCACACGATGTGATACTCTGTGACATCAAAATGCCCAAAATGGACGGAATGGAAGTATTGGCTAAGGCAATCGAAGCCAAACCAAGTTCCCAGATTATCATGATATCCGGACACGGAACGATTGATACTGCAATGGAGGCTACGCGGGTAGGAGCATACGACTTCATTCAAAAACCCCCTGACTTGAATCGCGTATTAGTGTCTATTCGTAATGCTATAGATAAGGTAGGGCTAGTCAAGGAGACTCAAAAGCTAAAACAAAAAGTTACGAGAACCACTGCAATTGTAGGTAGCTCCCCTCTAATTACACGCATCAATGAGCAAATTGAGCGGGTGGCTCCTACGGAGGCAAGAGTACTGATTACAGGCGGAAACGGAACCGGAAAAGAGCTTGTAGCGCGTTGGCTACACGAAAAAAGCAAAAGAAACCAAGCTCCGTTTGTGGAAGTAAATTGTGCTGCTATTCCTTCCGAACTCATCGAAAGCGAACTATTCGGACATGAGAAAGGTTCCTTTACGGGAGCATATAAAAGTCGGGCGGGAAAGTTCGAACAAGCAAATGGCGGCACCCTGTTCCTTGACGAAATTGGGGATATGAGCCTTTCCGCCCAGGCGAAAGTGCTACGTGCTTTGCAAGAAAACAAAATTACCCGAATTGGTAGTGATAAATCTGTAACGGTAGATGTACGTATTGTTGCTGCAACCAATAAAGACCTGCTTTCAGAAATTGAAAACGGCAATTTTAGGGAGGATTTATATCATCGCCTTAGCGTTATCCTCATTCATGTACCTTCTCTTAAAGATAGAAAATCTGACATCCCCGAACTTGTAAAACATTTTCTTAAAAATATAACAGAGGAGCAAGGAATGCCTATCCCTACGGTCTCCGCCAAAGCCTTAGAAGAACTTCAAAAACAAAATTGGAGTGGTAATATTCGGCAACTTCGCAACGTGGTAGAACGCCTTGTCATTATGTGTGGAAGCAAAATCAATGAGCAAGATATTCATGATTATGTTTCTCCTCCAGATAAGCGACCTACTAATAGTTCTCCAGTTGCGATTTATGAGCGATTCGAAAAGTTCCAAGAGTTTAAAGATTTTATGGAAAAAGAATTTATAAAATTCCATTTAGAAAAAAACAATTGGAATATATCACGGACAGCGGAGGTGCTTGATATTCAGCGAAGCCACCTTTATAATAAAATTAAGGAATATGGTATAACTAAAGAGTAAAATTTTCAAAAATTACAAAAGCCATGCAAGTAAGAAAAACCCTGCATGGCTTTTGTGTTAATTGCTGATAGGTATGTAGAAAGATAAACCTACATCATTACTCTCAACCCTTACACAAATGCCTCAAATATAGTCTTACGTATAATGTCCCATTCCGAAGCAATAATGCTAAAATACACCGTGTCTCTAACCCTTCCAGAATAGGTAATACTAT
>CAUJFT010000059.1 GCA_963169475.1 Bacteroidota bacterium
CATTATTTAAACTCTCTATGTGTTGAATGTTTACGGCACTAATGACATTGATACCCGCCTCTAAAATCTCCATTACATCTTGCCAACGCTTTTCATGTTTACTGCCCTGAATATTGGAGTGCGCTAGCTCATCTACAATGACTACCTCTGGTCGAAGGGTTAAGACTGCTTGAACGTCAAACTCCTCTAATTCTTTCCCCTTATAAAAAAGTTTTCTTCGGGGGATAATTGGTAGCCCTTCCAATAGTGCATGAGTTTCTACGCGGTTGTGTGTTTCTATATAACCGATTTTTACGTCAATGCCGTTTCTTAGCAGCGAATGAGCCTCCTGCAACATACGGTAAGTTTTTCCCACTCCGGCACTCATGCCGATGTATATTTTAAACTTTCCACGTCTTGACCTTTTAATTAGGTTAAGAAACTCTTCGGCCGATTTTTTTGTTTCTTCCATTAAAATGAAACGGCTATTGAAGTAGTCAAAAAATAATTTTTATTGCTTGGCTTATTATTTAGTTCAAATATTTTATCTTTGCTTGAAAAACCTCTCGCCTCTACCCGCCATAAAACATTATTGTGAATAGTATAATCAGCGTTTAATGAATACCCAAAAGTTTGAAAATTGTTAGATGTCCCGGTTGCAATGATTACGCCCTTTGCATCTTGGTAATATTCGCCCCTTGCCGTAATACTGAATCTATCCGTAGGATTTGCTTTAAGGATTAATACTGGAGTAAACCACACATTGTACAAACGGCTACCCTTGCTTTTTTGTTCAGCTCCAATATCAAAACCAGCGGTTATTCCTAATTTTTCATGAACCTGAAAGATACCATATAAATTATGAAAGTAACGCATCTGTCTGGTTGTATCGGGTTTATCACTTCCGATAAATGAGCTACTATTAAACACTACCTTTGAATTAGGCTTATAAGTTACTTGATGCCCAAAAGCAGGTAGATTATTTCCGTCTATTCTCTGCACACGCTGCCAACCATTGAGTATTAGCGCGCTCAAAAACCATTTACCGCTTGGATTTGTGTAGGATACTTTAGCCCCTGTTTCAAAATACGGTGAGTTATCCGCGAATAAACTACGCGTAAGTGTCCAATTGTCTTTTCCTACGGCACTTTCAAAACCAATGTGCGATGAAAATAATCCCGCATCAACCCATAAATCATGCTCCTTTGAAATCCTAAATCCTGCATTTGCTTCATAAATATTTTTTAATACACCAGGTTCGGCGGCATAGTTTGCATTCATATAAGTCCCTACTGCTAAGGCAAGGTTTGCCCTTACGTTGGTCGTTAGTACTGCGGCTTTGAGATAACCGAGATTTACATTGATTTCATTGTGCCGATTGTGGGAATAAGTAAATGCCGGACGGGTATGATTATCCGGATTGCCCAAATCATAAGTGTAATAGGTTTCCAAATAACCGGAAATAGCAATGGCTTCCGAAATTTGCGTAATAGACTTAGGTTCCTTTGTATTCCGGTTGCTAAAAATATCGCGCTTTGTGTGTTGAGAGGAGGTATATCCTTCTGTATCGGAGGAGATGCCCTGCGCTTTTAAAGAGGGGAATGCCAAAAATTGAAAATTAAGTACAAGAAGAAGAATGAGACATTTGAGAGAGGTTTTCATCTTGAAATTTATTTAAGGTTGTCTAAAGCAATATTTAGTCTTAAAACATTAATTCTGTTGGGTCCAAATAGTCCCCAAAGCGGTTGCTCCGTATAGACATGAATAAGCTGTTGTATATTGGATTCTTGGAGTCCTCTTATTTTTGCAATACGTTTTACTTGTACACTTGCCGCTTGTACAGAAATATGAGGGTCAAGCCCGCTTCCGCTTGCCGTAACCAAATCTACCGGAATTTCTGATTTTTTAACTTCTGGATTATGAAGCAAAAAGGTGTCAATTCTTGCATTAACCATTTGCAAGTATTCTTTATTAGAAGGAGCTTTGTTACTACCCCCAGAGCCTGCTGCATTGTAATCTACCGCAGAAGGGCGCGACAAGAAGTATTTATTATCGGTGAAGGACTGACCAATATTTGAATAATAAATCTTTCCATTTGTTTCTATTACCTTTCCTTTTCCGTGATTGGGAGACAATTGGGCAATGCCCCATACCATTATCGGATAAACCACCATTAGCAAAAGGATACAAAGTGCCGTCAATTTAGTGGCTGCTAAAATATTTGATTTCATTTTTTTCTATAATTTATTGATTTAGATAAATATTGTAACTAACATATCAATTAATTTTATTCCAATAAAAGGGATAATCACCCCTCCTAATCCGTAAATCAAAAGATTTCTTCTTAATAGCGCACTTGCTCCTATGGGTTTATAGGCTACTCCATTTAGTGCTAATGGGATAAGTAACGGAATAATGATAGCATTAAAAATTATTGCAGAAAGGATAGCCGTTTCTGGTGAGTGTAAGTTCATAATATTTAGCCCTTGTAAGGCGGGAATTGCTGTGATGAAGAGTGCCGGAATAATTGCAAAATACTTTGCCACATCGTTTGCAATACTAAATGTTGTGAGCGTACCTCTTGTCATTAGGAGCTGTTTTCCAATTTCTACTACCTCTATCAGTTTGGTAGGGTCATTGTCTAAATCCACCATATTCCCTGCTTCTTTAGCTGCTTGGGTTCCGCTATTCATCGCAACGCCTACATCTGCTTGTGCTAATGCAGGAGCATCATTTGTTCCGTCTCCCATCATCGCAACTAATCGCCCGTCCGACTGTTCCTTACGAATATAGTTCATTTTATCTTCTGGTTTTGCTTCGGCGATGAAGTCATCTACTCCGGCTTTCTCGGCGATGAATTTTGCAGTTAGGGGATTATCACCTGTAACCATCACTGTTTTGATTCCCATTTTTCGTAGCCGCTCAAAACGCGCTTGAATACCGGGCTTAATAATATCTTGTAATTCAATCACACCCATTACCGTTTCGTTTTCAGATACCACAAGCGGAGTACCCCCATTGCTTGAAATTGCTTTTACTTTTTCAGCAATTTCTTCCGGAAATATATTTCCTGCTTTTTCTACCAGATTACGGATAGCATCGGAGGCCCCTTTTCTTATTTTTGTATTCTCGTAGTCAATCCCGGAACTTCGTGTTTCGGCGGTAAACTTTTTGAAAGTAATGGCTGATAAGGGATAATCAAATATGCTTCGACCATTTGAGGCATAATTTACTTTCTCATTATCTATGGTTAATTTCCCATTGTCAATATGTGTAGCCAGTTCAATAATTGATTTTCCTTCCGGCGTTTCATCTGCCATTGAGCTTAATAACACTAACTTTATGAAATGCTTTTCTTCTACGCCCCTTACCGGATAAAAATTTGTAGCCTTTCTATTCCCGATAGTGATTGTCCCTGTTTTATCTAATAGCAATACATCAATATCCCCTGCTGTTTCTACGGCTTTTCCGCTTTTAGTAATGACATTAGCCCGCAAAGCTCTATCCATACCTGCAATACCAATTGCCGACAATAATCCTCCGATAGTTGTTGGAATCAAGCAAATAAATAGTGAAATGAAGGCGGCAATTGTGATAGGAGCATTCGAATAATCAGCAAACGGTTTGAGTGTAACACACACGATGATAAATACTAAGGTGAAGCCTGCTAAAAGAATCGTCAGCGCAATTTCGTTTGGTGTTTTTTGGCGACTTGCACCCTCTACAAGCGCGATCATTTTATCTAAAAAACTTTCTCCGGGTTGTGTGGTAACAATGACTTTAATCCTATCGCTCAAAACCTTAGTCCCTCCCGTAACGGAAGACTTATCTCCTCCGGCTTCCCGAATAACCGGCGCGCTCTCTCCGGTGATAGCACTTTCATCAATCGTAGCAAGTCCTTCTATAATTTCGCCATCTGAAGGGATAATATCGCCAGCTTCACAAAGAAATAAATCTCCCTTTTTTAGTAATGAAGAATTGATGACAGAAATTTGATACCCTTTTTCTCCATTTCCTGACTTCGATTTTCCATTATCAACTATCAATTTAGCAGGGGTTTCTTCTCTGGTTTTACGTAAACTATCTGCTTGGGCTTTGCCTCTTGCCTCTGCTATAGCCTCTGCAAAATTAGCAAATAATACGGTAACGAATAAGATAAGGAATACGGTAAAATTGTAACCAAATGAACCTTGTCCCGTAGCTCCGAATAAGGTCCAAAGCGAAACAAAAAACATTACTAAAGTACCTATCCAAACGGTAAACATAATAGGATTACGGAACATTAATCTGGGGTTCAGTTTTACAAAGGATTGCTTGAATGCTTCCTTGAGCAATGCTGGCTGAAACAGTGATGTATGATTTGATTTTGACATAATTTTTTGGTTTTAAAAAAGTGAAAAATACTCTGCAATGGGACCTAAGGCTAAGGCAGGGAAGAACGATAAAGCGGCAACAATGGCAATTACTGCAAATATCATTACACCAAATGTTGCGTTATCAACTTTTAATGTTCCTGCACCTTCGGGAATAAATTTTTTCTGGGCAAGAAGCCCTGCTATTGCAACTGGTCCGATGATGGGGAGGAAACGTCCTAAGAGCAATACAATACCCGTAGATATATTCCAAAAAATAGTATTATCCCCCAAACCTTCAAGCCCGCTTCCATTATTCGCTGCTGATGAAGTATATTCATATAACATCTGGCTAAATCCGTGATAGCCGGGATTACTAATTGCAGAAGAACCAACAGATGGGAAGGCGGCTGCTATTGCAGTACCAACCAATATAAGAAAAGGGTGGGCTAAGGCGATGATCATGGCAATTTTCATTTCCCGTGCTTCTATCTTTTTCCCCATAAACTCGGGGGTACGTCCTACCATTAACCCACTAATAAATACTGCCAAAATAATAAAGATAAATATATTGAGAATCCCTACCCCCACTCCTCCATAGAAAGCATTTACCATCATTGCAATTAATTCATTCATTATAGATAAGGGCATTGAGCTATCGTGCATAGAATTGATACTTCCGGTAGAAATAACCGTGGTTACGATACTCCAAAATCCGGAGGCTGCTGCACCTATCCTTACTTCTTTTCCTTCCATTGCGCCTAAGGCATTATCAATACCGATTTTCTCAATGACGGGATTACCATTCATTTCCATGATGATATTGGGAAGCGCGAGCAGCCAAAAGCCAATCGTCATTACTCCAAAAATCATCCATGAGAATTTACGGCGGCGGATAAAGTACCCAAAAGCAAATATCATTGCCATCGGAATAATAAACTGCCCAAACATTTCGACCATATTGGTTAGGTAAGTAGGGTTTTCTAATGGGTGTGCGCCGTTTGCTCCAAAAAATCCGCCTCCATTCGTACCGACATGCTTAATAGGAACAAAGGCAGCAACGGGTCCACGGCTTACTTGCACGGTATCTCCTTGTAGGTTAATCATGGTATCCTTGCCTTCAAAGGTCATCGGCATTCCTTCAAACACGAGTATAACTGCGATGATGAGAGAAGTAGGTAATAATATTCTAGTACAAGATTTTAGGAAAAAATCATAAAAATTGCCTAACTGTGTGGTTGTTTTTTCTCTGAATGCCTTGAATACTATAGCTGCTGCTGCCATTCCGATACCGGCTGTTACAAATTGTAAGAACATCAACCAAAGCTGCCCCAGATAACTAATACCCGTTTCGCCGGAGTAATGCTGTAGATTACAATTTACTAAAAACGAAATAGTGGTGTTAAACGCTAAATCGGCAGATTGGCTGGGGTTTCCGTCAGGATTTAAGGGTAGCCAACCCATGTTCGTTAAGATAAGCATACTCACTAAAAACCATAATAAGTTGATAGTAAGGAGTGCATACAAATGTTCTTGCCAAGTCATTTCGGACTTGGGATTTATCCCAGAAAGTTTATAGAACCCCCTTTCTATGGGATTGAAGAGAGGGTCAAGTATGGTCCTCTCTCCACCATAAACCTTAGCAATGTATTTCCCGAGTGGAATCGCCAATAAAAAGGTAACTCCAAACATTGCTATTATTCCAAGTACTTCAGTGTTCATTTTTATTTTACTTTTTTTAAAATTTAAATAGGATTTTGAATTTCCAATACATCATGTAAAGCATACACAAGACAAAAATGATAGACATAATAAAGGTAATTCCTTGTCTTATTTTTTCCCTGCGCATGGCTTAAAACTTTTCGGGTTTTAGCAATACATATACTATGTAAGCAAATACCCCTATTGCGATGATAAATAATGCTGTCATATAATTTATATTTTTTCAAACCAACTGATACATTTGTAGCAAATAACAAATAGCAAAATGCCTGTTATAATTAAGATAATCGTCATCATATTCCTGAAGTGTTTGTTTGTTTATAATATTCGATTTGTAGATTACTTGGAAGAAACGCGCCGATGTTGTAATGGTTTATCTCCATAAAAATAGAAACTGAATGTAGATAAACGTTTGTAATCGCATTTTGAACCTCTTTATTGCCATAGGTAAAAAGGTTGCCTGCAATCTTCATATAATGTTTGGCTCTTTGAATGTTGCCATTTTTTAGGCAGGATTGGGTTATTTCCGCAAATCGCTGCGCCTGTTTGTAGATGTTTTGCTTTTCTTTGGTCTTCATTTGAATAGATTATTACTATGCCATATCCTATACAAATAATATTCCTTTATGAATAAAAATATCATAATTGACTGATAATCACCTGTTAATTATATTTTGTCTTATGATTAAAACAAAAAACCCTTTCATTTTGAAAGGGTTAATACTGTTGTTTTGAAAGGGTACTATTTGATTTGATACTCTTCTAGTTTTCTATATAAGGTAGTGAGGGCTATGTTGAGAAGTTTGGCGGTTTCTGTTTTGTTACCATTTGTATAGTTCAGTACTTTTTGAATATGTAATTTTTCGGCACTTGCTAAGTCAAATGCCGAAAGTTGTTTTTTATTAGGGGATAATTGTTGCATATCGGTGGGCAGGCTATCAACTGCCAATTGGTCGCCATCGCTTAAAATAACACTGCGTTCAATCACATTTCGTAATTCTCGGATATTACCGGGCCATTTGTAATTTGTAAGTACTTGTAAAAATTCATCAGAAAGTGTTTTGGGCTTCTTTGCCATTTTTATAGAATAAGTAGAGGCGAAGCCTATTGCTATATCTTCTATATCCACCGTTCGTTCGCGTAAGGGAGGCAGCACGATTTGAAATACTGAAAGCCGGTAAAAGAGGTCTTGGCGAAAATGTCCGGCTTCAATCTCTTTTTGTAAGTCGCGGTGGGTAGCAGCGATAACGCGCACGTTTGTTTTACTTACTTTACTTTCTCCTATTTTGATAAACTCTCCATTTTCTAATACCCGCAGGAGTTTTGCTTGTAATTCCAAGCTCATTTCTCCAATTTCGTCCAAGAAGATAGTACCTGTATCCGCTTCCTGAAATAATCCCTTTTTATCTTTCGCTGCACCGGTAAAAGCTCCTGCTTTGTGTCCGAACATTTCACTTTCCAAAAGTTCTTTTGTAAAAGCCGAGCAATTAATTGCAATAAAAGGCTTGGTGGCACGAAGGCTTGAAGTGTGAATTGCTTGTGCAAAAACCTCCTTACCCGTTCCTGTTTCTCCAAGCAACAAAATAGTAGTATCTGTACCGGAAACTTTCTTTGCTAACTCTACCGCTTTGCGTATAGCCTTAGAATTTCCGGTAATATTGTCAAAGGTATATTTTTCTCCTACTTGTTTCTGCAATTGCTGAACATGCTTCGTTAGGTTTACCTTGTCTATGGCTCTGTATAA
>CAUJFT010000060.1 GCA_963169475.1 Bacteroidota bacterium
GAAATTCTACCCGAACCCAGCACGTAATCAAGTAACTATTGCTCAAGATAAAGCATGGGAAGGGGCAATAGATATTCAAGTATTTAATACACTTGGGCAGCCGGTCATTTCTATGACTTTACAAGAAAACCAAACCATCGACCTCACAAATTGGAGCGCGGGAGTATATTATTTCCGTTATGGAAATAAATCTGAAAAACTAATCGTCGTAAAATAATAAATTAAGGTTGCCCGTTACTTCACCACTACGGGCAACCTTAACCCAACCCTATCTCAATATTCGGTTTTGTCCACTTTCTCTTT
The DNA here is from genome assembly GCA_963169475.1 of Bacteroidota bacterium. Lineage (GTDB taxonomy): Bacteria > Bacteroidota > Bacteroidia > J057 > J057 > JAAFHL01. The sequence goes on from CAUJFT010000060.1 coordinate 304, forward strand.
CCACATTTTGAACGCAACTAATGCTTCCTCTCTTGCTATTTGAATCGTGGGTATCTTACGATTGGGAATCGCAGCGTTCATTTCTGTATAGATAAAGGCATCATCAAACTCAATTGCAGCCGCATCTTCTTTCGTACAAGCATAGTATATTCTTTCGGGCCTAGCCCAATATATCGCGCCAAGACACATCGGACAAGGCTCACAAGAAGTGTATAAGATACACCCCTCTAACTGAAAGCTATTTAGATTTTTGCAAGCGTCCCGGATAGCAACTACTTCGGCGTGGGCGGTGGGGTCATTGGTTGAAGTAACTTGATTATTGCCACGCCCTATTATTTTACCGTCTTTCACCACTACTGCCCCAAAAGGACCACCAGCATTGGTCTCCATGTTGTGGATAGATAGGTTTATCGCTTCTTGCATAAACGCTTTATCTTGTTTTGTCATAACACAATGATTTAGTTTTAATGATTTTATACCTATAAATAATCAAGCGATAAACGCAACTCTATCCAAAACGTATTGAGTAGATAAAAAGTTGAGCGTAGCGAAACATCACATTTGGCATAACCTCTCCCTTATGGTTATTGCCTTTGTAGGGGTAGAATCACCCCCTTTGCGATTTTGATGGGAAAATGAATGCCTTGGCCTATAATAATAATACCCCTTCGGGCTAAGGGTAATTATTTCCGTTTACCCATGCTAATTCATCACTCCAGATAAAAGCATAAATTTTTCCCATTAAGGGTTATATTTTTAACAAAAAGTCGTACCTTGCGTTTGTTTTAGTTGAAATATAAATTTTATCAAGGTTACTTTCATGCACAAGGAAATCATACATACCACAGAGGCTCCTTCTCCTATAGGTCCTTACAGTCAGGCAGTTAAAGCCGGAAATATGCTATACATATCGGGGCAGATTGCGATTAATCCCGACTCAGGAGAGTTAGTGCTTTCTTCTATAGAAAACGAAACGCATCAAGTAATGGCTAACCTTAATGCAATTCTTCGTTCTCAAGGGTTAGACTTTGTACATGTAGTCAAGTCCTCTATTTTCCTAAAAGATATGGACGACTTCGCCAAGATTAATCAGATTTACGGAGAGTATTTTAAGGAAACCCCACCCGCGCGGGAGACTATTCAGGTTGCAAGGCTTCCTAAAGATGTAAATGTAGAAATATCGGTAATTGCGGTCTATGAAGCTCACTAACGCCCTGTTTCGGCGGGACTTAGTGTCTTTATGGTTTTTGATAATCGTTGTGTTGCCCGGGTGCCGAAAAGAATCCGTAAATTGGGAGGGGGTTTATCACGAACCTTATGGAAGAAGACTCAATAAGATACATTTTTTTAATGACTCCGTTGGCTATGCAGTGGGCGGTATTCGTTATTTCTCTGATGTAATGCTGAAAACCGCAGATGCTGGGCGGTCTTGGGATTCGATTGCTCAACCGTTATTAGATAAATCTATATATGACATTGATTTCTTAGATTCAAACAGAGGCTTTGCTTCTTGTTTAGATGGAAAAATGCTTAGCACAACAGATGGTGGGCTTTCTTGGGAGCTTACCCAAATGGGGAGATGGTTTCACCTTTACGCAGTAGATTACTACAACGATACGCTTGCTCTTACGGTGGGCGGAGAAGGCTATGGCTACGGTATCATTCACCGTTACGGACCCGAAAAGTATTGGACACAGATAGATACCTTTCCTTTTATCTTCAAGGATATTCAGATAGTTAGCCCGACAAAGGCTTTTGCTTGTGGGTACGGGGCGATTATGAAAACAGAAGATTCTGGTTTTACATGGACCTATACTCCCCCTAAAAACGAATATTTTTCAGCTCTTCATTTTTTAACTCCAGAACTTGGATACGTAGTGGGGCGTACAGGAACTATCCTTAAAACTGAAAATGGAGGCAAATCGTGGGAAAAACTAAGAAATGGAAATACCCTTTTTAAAGAAGAAATTCATCTAAGCGATGTAGCTTTCGTTAATCCTCAAATCGGTTATGTTGTTGGAGATAAGGGCTTTTTTTGTAAAACCATAGACGGGGGAAAACAATGGATAAAAATTGAGAAATATACCCCAAAAAATATTACTTCTTTATGCTTAATAAAAGAAAATGAAGGATTTCTTACGACAGAAGATGGGGAAATATTGAAATTTAAAGAATAATTCTGTAATTTTGCAGCCGCATTATTCAGGAGAGATACTTTAATCATATTTTCAAAACTCATGGGACGTATTTTTGAAAAAAGAAAGCATAAAATGTTTGCCAGATACGATAGAATGGCAAAGCTTTTTACCAAATTTGGGAAGGAAATAGCAATCGCTGTAAAGCAAGGGGGCCCCGACCCTGATAGTAATGGGAGGCTTAGAGCGGCTATACAGAACGCTAAGGGGGTAAATATGCCCAAAGATAGAATTGAGGCAGCAATCAAAAGAGCGTCTTCTAAGGATAACAAAGAGGATTACGAAGAAGTAGTATATGAAGGGTACGGTCCCCATGCCGTTGCTATTTTGGTAGAAACCGCTACCAATAATCCTACACGAACCGTAGCAAATGTGCGTTCTTATTTTAATCGTGCCGGAGGCGCGCTCGGAAAAACAGGTTCTCTTGATTTTATTTTTTCACGAAAAGGCGTTTTTACCCTCGATATTAAAGGAATAGATTTTGAATCTCTTGAATTGGAGCTAATAGATTTTGGACTGGAGGAAATAGAAATCGAAGGAGAGGAAGCGATTATTACTACAGCCTTTGAAGACTTTTCAAAAATGCAAAAGGCATTAGAAGAAAGAGGAATTAACGTAACGAATGCAGAGCTTCAACGAATTGCTACTTCATTTGCGGAAGTTTCCGGTGAAGAAGCTATCAATGAAATCCATGAACTAATCGAAAAAATCGAACAAGATGATGATGTTCAATCTTTGTATACCAATATGAAATAGGTAGATTAATATTTAATGGATAATACCTCCCCAAGTTCTCTTATCTCAAACAAGATTAATATAAAAAATAACAGTA
>CAUJFT010000061.1 GCA_963169475.1 Bacteroidota bacterium
GGGTTGAATAGGGCTTAAAAAAAGGGGCATTCACAAGGGTAAATAAACTATAAATGATGTTTTGCTTTTGCAGAGCATGATGAAAACGAATTACCCACCCTCACTTGTCCTGGTAATTTTAATGTTTTCTTCCTAATTGTATGGAATTACTTTGCGAGACAAAAAATGTATGATTATCTTTGTACTCCAAAAAGAGAAATGATTTTCCCGTCATTAAAAAGCACGATTATCCTAAATGAATGACATTGGTAAATTTCAATATAACGAAAAGTATCTTTGGTTAGTGGCCTATCCACTGATTGCACTCTCCTATTCTTTTTTTGCCAATGATAATGATTTCTTTCATCTTATTAGTATTCCCTCCTTTTATTCAGATGTTATTTTTGCACTGATTTTAACTTTTGGAGTAGGGTATTTCCTCAAAATAATCACAACTTACCTCGACAAAAAATACAATTGGTTAGATTCTTTCAAGGAAAGATTAACCATGCAATTGTTACTTGGGGTCTTGTCTCCGCTAATTGTCTCTTTATTAATGGAAGTCGGATATCTTCGTCTGATAGATATTCCCCTTACAAAGTCGTCAATTTTACATCTGGAACTACCGCTTAGTTTTCTTTTTTTATTGCTTATTAATGCTTTTTATACTTTAAATTATCTTTATTTCAGCAAGAAGATATCCATAGAGATACCACTTATAGAAAATGTAATACCTCCTCCTCAAATTCATAAAAACGAGTATATAGAAGTGCAAAAAGGATACAAAGCATTTCAGATATCTATCACTAATTGTGCTTATTTAGTAAGTGAAAACAAAACTATTTGGCTCCATACTTATGAGAAGGAAAGATTTTATGTCAAAGGTACTTTGGAAGAGTGGGAGTTGAGATTGAAGGAAGCCAATTTTTATCGGATAAACCGACAGTATTTGGTTTCCCATGCTGCGATTGACTCGGTTGAGCAAACAGAAACCCGAAAGCTAAAAGTAAACTTTGTAATTCCGGCAGAAAAAGAAGCCTTCGTTTCAAAACCGAATGCCACAGCTTTCAAGCAATGGTGGAAGTCTTGTCCATCTTAGGCGGCTTTTTGTCCTTTTCGGTTGTTTTTTAAGTATAATTACTCGTTTATTCGGTAGTTACCCCTTAGTTTTGCCGAAAATTTTATGAAAAATGAATAAAATATTGTGGTCTCTGCTTATCATTGGTTTTCCGTCTTTACTGCTTGGGCAGGAAATAAAGACCGACAAGCTAAACTTCTCTGTTGGCTATTTTGGAGAAACGCTTACCCACCCCGGGGTGAGTGTAGGAATAGAATATTACCCCAATCCCCCTGCAAAGTTTCAATCTATCCTTGCGGCTAATCTAGGCGGATACGTTCATGTTCGGAACAACACTTCCTTATTCATTAGAGGACAATGGGGACAACGTGTAACCTTTTCTAATGGTATTTTTATAGAGGAGTTTCTGGGCCTTGGGTATCTTCACCATTTTACACACGGAGGACTTCAATACGAGATACTCCCAAATGGAGCGGTAACCACGGTTTCTAATTGGGGTAAACCCATGATTATGCCGGTAGTCTCTGCCGGAACAGGCATTGATTTTTCTCAAAAAACAGATTGTAAGATTAAGATTTTTTTACGCCCCGAGTTGTTTTGGAAAGCCCCTTTTAATGGGTATTATTTAACTCACTTTGCCTTAAATGTAGGGGTTATTTTTTAAGCGAATCCATGATGAATACTAAAATTTACTTGTTTGTTGTTTTAATGTTATACCTTGCTGTTTCTTGCCAAAAAGAAGAATTTCAGCGTGACGGAGATTTTTTTTACCTCAATAATAATGAGGCAATTATGCCTGTTTGGGTAAAGGGAAATCGAGCCTCTAATATTTTTATTATTTTGCTTCATGGAGGTCCAGAGGGAGGGTCTTCTCAATATTATACGATTTTCCCCTCTCATAAAAAAATTGAAGAAAAGTTTAACATCGTCTATTGGGACCAGCGAATGTGCGGAATGAGTCAAGGAAATCCGTCTATGGAAACGGCAACCCTTGACCAATTTACAGAAGACCTTGACAAACTTGTAACCCTTATCAAGGAAAAGTACCAATATCCTAAGATTTTTTTAATGGGGCATTCATGGGGAGGGGCATTAGGTACAAATTATTTGCTCAAACACCAGCACAAAATTAAGGGTTGGATAGAAATTGATGGTGGGCATAGCTGGACTACAGCAAACGCGCTATCAAGAGATACAATGATGGCTTATGCTGCAAATAAAATAACATTAGAGGAAGAAAAAGAGTATTGGCAATTTGCTTTAGATTGGTATCAAACACACCCTGTTGTAGGAATTAACGACAATGCACATTACAGTTTTGCAGGAAAGGCAAACGGCTATGACTATAATCCCGAAAGCGACTCTCTCCCCATTCCGTTTACTGATTTACTGTTTTATTCACCAATTTCCACTGCTTACTTCTTTGTCCCATACCAATTTGCTTTTTTGAATGACGGGCTTGATCTGCAAAATCAGATTCAGAATATCACAATACCTAGCCTTATCTGTTGGGGCAAGCATGATAAAATTTTTCCCGCCTCACTTGCAGAGGATACCTATCAACGGTTGGGTACGCCCACACAAGATAAATTTTTACATCTCTTTGAAATATCAGCACATTCCCCAAACTACGAGCAACCACACGAATTTGCTACAACAGTTATACAGTTTGTGGAAAAATATCAATAAATATTTGAGGTGTTTCAACCCCTACAAAATCCTTCGCACCTTCGCCTCCAAGTCTATATGTAGCAACTATACTCCGGCACAGCTTTGCCACTCATTTATGAGAAGCCCCCATATACAACAACTTTTGGGGCATTCCTCTATCAAAACCATCGAAATTTACACACAAATAACGAATAATATACGCAAAAACATCAAAAGTCCATTAGATAGCCTTAATTTGTAAAAAAACAAAAAAACCATGTTTTTTTTGACAAACATTTGGGATATTCAAAATATGTCCTGATATTTGCAGGAGCAGTACACCAAGAGAGACATTGAGGGGAAAAACCAAGTTGCGGACTATTGGCAGATAAACCCGGGTTTGGTGATAGGTGCGGTTATCTTGGCGTTATGTCCAACTATAAAAAAACTTGTTAATCTATATATAAACACTTAAATTTGCACTAATTATGAGAAATCTAATTACATTATTGTTTCTTTTTATTTCCTTATCAACTGTTTATGGGCAGT
>CAUJFT010000062.1 GCA_963169475.1 Bacteroidota bacterium
TACAGACCGTGAAGCCAAAAGAGCTTTCTCCGAGAATAATGAAAAACTCGTATTGGCTAAACTTCAAGAAATCTATGACATGCACAGTATTAAGCCAGAACAAGTAATCCGTACCTATGCCCACGCTATTTCAGGATTTGCGGCAGACCTTACCGAAACACAAGTAATGCGTCTGAAAAAAGACATCAACATCGCCTCTATGGAAAAGGATTTTATGATTGCGCTTGAAGATTGCAAACCCCAAGAAGACAACGAAATGAGAGCGCAAACTACTCCTTGTGGTATCACAAATGCAGGTGGTTCAGCAAGTGGCAGCGCAAAATCTACTTGGATATGGATTGTAGATACGGGAATTGACTTGACTCACCCCGACCTAAATGTTCAAACCTCTGCGCCTTGGGCAACTACAAAAGTAGGAGGTACACCAAATGATTGTCATGGACATGGAACGCATTGCGCAGGGATTGCCGCTGCAAAAAATAACACCATTGGAGTGATTGGGGTTTCAGCCGGTGCAAAAGTAGTACCTGTAAGAATATTTGCTGCTTGCGTTAGCCCTACTTCCCCTTCTTCTACCATTATCTCTGGAATTGACCACGTAGCTGCATATGACATTACTGGAGACGTTGTAAATCTTAGCGTAGGCGGATATTATGGTAGTGGTTGTAGTTCAAGCTCTCCTTACAAAACCTCTATCGTGAATATTTCTAATGGAGGCACATGGGTAGCGATTGCTGCCGGTAACGAAAGCGCAAATGCTGTCTATTATCAACCTGCTTGTATCAATAATGCCAAAGTTTACACTGTAGCCGCTATGACTTGCGGAAAGGCATTCGCCTCTTCTTACTCTAACTACGAAACCGCTTCTACTGGTCCTATTGACTATATCGCTACGGGTTCTTCCGTTTACTCTACTTACAAAAACGGTGGCTATGGAACAATGACTGGAACCTCAATGGCCACCCCTCATGTAGCTGGTATCCTTCACCAACGGAATGCAGCCCCTCTTAGCGGCGGAACAGTAGCTTACGCAGGAGTAAACTACACAATTGCAAAACGCTAATTTTTAGCTCCTAAAAATAAAAAAATTCCCCGCTTCCCAAAAAGAAGTGGGGAGTTTTGCTTAGGTTAGGGTAATACTTTAAAAGCTATTAGTGCGAAATATTTTGTTAAGAATTAAAGATAAATCTTTTTTACCCTAAAAAATGTCTATAAACCAATCATTAATTTTAAAATGTTTGGTAATTTTGCGCCCTTATTTAACAAAAAACAATGTCTATTTCACACGACAGTCATTCTCACAAACTTTCCGCAGCCGGCGTTCTTATTGCTCTTGGGATTATTTATGGAGATATAGGCACTTCCCCTCTCTACGTATTTAAGGCTATCATGGGTGATTATCCAGTTACTAAAGACTTAGTTTACGGCGGAATGTCTGCCATCTTCTGGACTTTAACCATCATTACCAGCTTTAAATATATCTATCTTGCACTTAATGCTGATAACAAAGGAGAAGGTGGAATTTTTGCCTTGTATGCCTTAGTGAGACGCTTACCCTACAAATGGGTGATTTTCCCTACTATCATAGGCTCATGCTCTCTATTATCAGACGGGTTTATCACTCCCCCTATTTCTATTAGCTCTGCGGTAGAAGGACTTCAGGGCATAGATTTTTTTAGGGAAAGGAACATAGACCATTACATTTTTCCGTTAGTAGCAGTTATTATTGTTTTGTTATTCTTCGTACAGCAGTTTGGCACTCAAAAAATAGGAAGTTATTTTGGTCCCGTAATGTTCATTTGGTTTACCATGCTTGCCGTCATTGGGCTTATGAACCTCTGGGGTAACCCCCAGGTAATTGAGGCACTTAATCCATACTATGCCTATAAAGTACTCATAGACCACCCCATAGGGTTTGCCATATTAGGAGGGGTGTTTCTTTGTACAACAGGGGCAGAGGCTTTGTACTCCGACCTTGGACATTGTGGAAAACAAAACATACGTATCGGTTGGATATTTGTAAAAATAGCACTTGTCATTAATTATCTCGGACAATCAGCTTGGCTACTTGCACACGAAGGACAAATTATAGACGAAGCCCCGTTTTATGGAATGATGCCGGAGGCATTCAAACCCTTTGGCGTTACGATTGCTACCTTTGCTGCCGTTATTGCTTCTCAAGCCTTGATTTCCGGCACGTTTACCCTCGCTAATGAAGCCATGAAGTTTAAACTCTGGCCTAACATGAAGGTAAATTATCCTTCTCAACTTAGAGGACAAATTTATATCCCCGCAATGAACTGGATTTTAATGGCTGGTTGTCTTTTGGTAGTTGCTATTTTTAGGAAATCCGAAAATATGGAAGCGGCTTACGGAATGGCCATTAGCATCAACCTACTGATGACAAGCTCCCTCCTTGCACTCCATTTATATGGAAAACACCGCAAAGACAAGAGCTTCCTTAAAAATAAATACACCGTTTATGGAATTATTATCTTTATTTTTGCAATTGAAATTTGCTTTCTCTTATCCAATGCCGGAAAGTTTTGGCATGGCGGGTGGTTTACTATCTCTGTTGCGGTATTTCTTTACGTACTCATGTATATTTTCTATAAAGCAAGACAGCTTCGCACCAAATATTACGATTACAGCTCAATGTCTGAACTCACTCCTATCTTATCGGACATCATCAAAGATTATACTGTTCCTAAAGAAGCTACTAATCTCGTTTATCTCACAAACTCTAATCACCCCGATAAGATTGACAAAAATATTATCTACTCTATTACCAAAAAACGTCCGAAACGCGCAGATATTTACTGGTTTCTGCATGTAGATATAGCTGACGAACCCAACATAAAGGAGTATAGTGTGCATGAAATTATCCCTAAAAAATGCTTTTTTGTAAGGCTAAAATTTGGCTTTAAAGTCCCGCACAAAGTTTCTATTATGTTTAGATATGTTGTAGATGACCTTGTAAAAAACGGAAGATTAGATATTCTTAGCCATTATCCGTCTTTAAAAAAACACAATATTACGGCTGACTTTAAATTCATTATGATAAATAGTAGAGTTTCGGTAGATGAAGTATTTAGCCCCATAGAACAGTTCACTATCAAGGCTTATCGAGTTATCAAAAATTGGAGTCTTTCTCCTATAGAACAATTTGGGTTAGAAAGTACCAATGTAGAGGAAGAAAAAGTACCGATTTATATCAATAATCGCAAACAATCTATCCCGTTAGATAGAGTTCCATTCGCATCTTCCAATATTCACCATATTAAAACAAGCGACAATCACCTCATTCACTCTGCGGAATTTCAAGAAAAGGAATAAAACTATTTGTATTTAAGATTTTGAAGACACACAGATGTTCGACAATCAGTAGAGCAATATTTTTTATCTACTCTACCTAAAATTTCTTTGTTGGAAAACTAACAAGCTCCTTTTATACCTTATGAACCGTAACATACGGATAGGATTAGATTGAATAGCACCGTAAATTTACGTATTTTACCGTAAATATACGGATAGGATTAGATTGAATATAACCGTAAATTTACGTATTTTACCGTAAATTTACGGATAAGACAGAATTGAATATAACCGTAAATTTACGTATTTTACCGTAAATTTACGGATAAGGTTAGATTGAATATAACCGTAAATTTACGGATAGTCTTATATTTATTGGTAAGTCATGTATTTATGAGAAGCCAAGGT
>CAUJFT010000063.1 GCA_963169475.1 Bacteroidota bacterium
ATCAGAGGTAAGTAGTTATGACTAATAAGTTTTTAGGTATTAATTTTTCAACTTTATTATTATCAATCATTTATGGTTTTCAAAACAAGGGTTATTTACTTCGCACTACTTAAGACGAAAGTTAGGGTAAACACCTAAAAATAAAAATGTATGTTTTTCTTCCATTAGGGATTAAAGAGGAGCAAAAAGAACACGGGGTTTGTTTTGGTAATATTACGTGCCTAACGACCCTATTTTTTCCCGTCATGCTCCGTTAATAGGTTGGGTGTGATGTTTCGCACTCGCTCAATATGACAGGGAATAGTAATTTTAAGGCGTTTATCCTATGAATATGTTTGTAAAGATAGTGGTTCTAAATTTTTCGGAGCCCTTGTGCTTGTCTCTTTTTTTTCTTACTTTTGCATACGGAAACTACGAGTTCTTGATAGTTCTCTCTCTTCTACCTAATCACATAGTCTATCGTTTATGGTAGATTATATCAAATTTCACAGATGGTAGAATTGAGGCATCAAAAGAACTACAAAAACATCGAAAACGTAACGCATAATCACATAAATAAACTAATTGAATAAAGAATGAATGTCAATATTAGGCAGGAAAATCAAGAGGATTTTAATGCAGTTTTTGAGGTGAATACGCTTGCTTTTGGGCAAGAAGATGAGGCTATGCTTGTGGAGCAGTTGCGGCATAGCGAGGCATTTATCCCCGAACTTTCCTTAGTGGCAATTTTTGAGGGCAAAGTTATTGGGCATATTTTGTTTTCAAAAATCAAAATCATTCGTGAGAATCAGGAAGAAACCGCGAGTTTAGCCCTTGCTCCGATGTCTGTTATCCCCGGATTTCAGCAGAAGGGAATCGGTGGACAAATGATACAACACGGGATTGACAAAGCCAAAGCACTACATTATAAATCAGTCATCGTATTAGGACACGAAGATTATTATCCAAGGTTTGGCTTCGAGCCGGCAGAGAAATGGGGTATTCAATCGCCTTATGATGTTCCGTCCAACGTATTTATGGCAATAGAATTAGTAGTTGATGGACTAAAAAATGTAAGCGGGCTTGTTCAATATCCCAAGGAGTTTGACCTTGTATAAGGGTAAGTATCCATTGAAAAGGGTTTAGATAAATAGGCTTCATAGAAGGATTTTTTTCTCCATTTACCAAAATTTAATAGGAAATGAATTGGATTATTTTAATTATTGCGGGGTTTTTTGAAGCAGCATTTGCTTTTTGCTTAGGAAAAGCCAAAGAGACTACGGGGAAAGAAATGTACCTATGGTATGTAGCATTTCTGCTTACTCTTGCTATTAGTATGGGGCTTCTCGTAAAAGCAACCCAAACCCTACCGATTGGAACTGCTTATGCCGTTTGGACGGGGATTGGGGCAGTAGGCAGTGTTTTGATTGGAATATTTGTATTTAAAGAACCGGCAACATGCCTACGACTGTTTTTTATTACCACTTTAATTGGTTCTATCATCGGACTAAAAGCTACTGCTCATTAAATGAAAACTACTGATTTCCCAATAATAAAAACTAAGAGGCTTTTGCTCCGACAATTTGTTGAAAGTGATATAGAGAATGTGTTCAAAGGATTATCCGACCCGAACATCATTCAATATTATGGCGTAAGTTATCATACCTTAGCAGAAACCCAAGCACAAATGCGGTTTTTTGCTGATTTACTAGAATATGAAACGGGTATTTGGTGGGCGGTATGTTCTTTGGATAATACGTTTTACGGTGCTGGCGGGCTTAATAGTTTGAGCAAGGAACATAAAAAAGCGGAAATCGGCTTTTGGCTTTTCACTGACTATTGGGGGCAAGGGATTATGGGTGAAGCAATGCCGCTAATATGTCATTATGGATTTGAGCATCTTGGGCTTCACCGGATAGAAGGGCTTGTTGAAACGGATAACCTGAATTGTAAAAATGCGATGAAAAAACTAAACTTTATACATGAGGGGACAATGAAAGATTGTGAAATCAAAAATGGGAAATTTATTAGCTTGGATATTTATGCAAAATTTAAAAATAGATAGGATAAGTAGTTCTTAGTTTTTAATGATAAGTTCTTAGTATATACAAATAATTGCTTATCAGCTTTTTAACTAAAAATAATATTATAAACTAATTTCAAATCAGTACTTAGGATATATAAATATTATAAAACATGAAGCAGGAGTTCCTTAATCTATTGGGTATGGTAGCCCTATTTTTAATCGCTAATCCTACTTATGGTCAGACTAACCCTAACCCCAATTCTGCCCTTGATACATTTATCTTAGATGAAATGAATGAAGAGCATTTTCCGGGTGTCTCTACGGTTATTGTTAAAGATAATAAGGTGGTATGGATAAATTCCTATGGATATTCAGACATTGCAAAAGGTACTCTTGTAAGCGATACTACTATTTTCCTACTTGCCTCTGTATCCAAGTTGTTTACCGCTACGGCTGCTATGCAACTATCAGAGAATAACGGGATTAATTTAGAAGATGACATAAATCAATATTTACCTTGGATACTCCAAATACCGAGTTTCCCAGCAGATACTGTTACAATTAGACAACTTATGACTCACACCGCTTCCATTCGGGATAATGCGACAGCAATGCTTAACTATTATGGCTATCCAGACCCTACGATAACGTTAGGAGATTGTATGGAACGTTATTTTTCTACGGCTGGAAGTGATTATAGTGCTACAGCTAATTTTCTTTCAAACCCGCCAGGTAGTGTTTTTGAGTATTCTAATATGGCTACCGCACTCAATGGGTATTGTGTAGAGCAGGCAAGTGGAATACCATTTGACGAATATTGTAATATCCATATTTTTGATAAACCCTGTATGAACAAAACTGCTTGGTTTTTTGCGGATATTGACTCTACTGTAGCGGCAGTCCCCTACCACTTTTCTGGGGGCAATTACCTCCCCTATCCTCACTACGGGTTTGCAGACTATCCTAACGGGCAGCTAAGAAGTACTGCTACGGACTTAGCTCATTTTATGATTGCTTTTCTAAACGGAGGAAATTTTGGGAGTAATTCTATCTTATCTCCCTCCTCTATCAATCAGATGTGGACACCCCAAATCCCTTCGCTTGACCCCTATCAGGGGCTAAATTGGTATCAAGAAGTATTGTTTCATAACGGCGGAGTGGCTTGGTTATGGGAACATAATGGTGGCATGGATGGGGTATCAACGGATATGTATTTGGATTCTATCAATAAAATCGGTATATGCGTTTTGGCTAATGGCGAAGGAGATGCCCTGAATATATGTGATAGATTGTATAATTATGCCCTGAGGCTAAATGTTTCCTCCGGCTCTACTCCTCACTGTCTCACTACTAATATCACCGAAACCCCTCCTAATTTAAGCGAAAAAAAACTCATAGGAGTCATAGACCTACTGGGGCGATTATCTCCACTTAAACCCAATACACCCCTTGTAAAAATATATAGTGACGGCAGTACTGAAAAGGTGTTCATCATAGAATAAAGTGTTTTGTAGTGTGTCCGAAAAAGGACAAAGTAGCTTTAATGGGTAATTTAGGTAGCTATAAAAAAAGGTAAAGGCTTAGGGGTTAAAGATGATTGAGTTGTGATTTCCGATACGGTTGTTTCGTTAAAGAGCTGCATTAATATTATTTTATCGTCATTATCAATATACTTTTTACTTTTCTATGTAGGTAAAGAGCTTTTCTTCCTCAAAATTCAAGAACGCTTCATGGCTCAATCCAAGTAGGAAAGCGATCTTACGGAGATAGCCGAAGTATCGCTTATCCTAACTTGTATCTACGGTAAAGTATTTTCCCATTAGTTGTTTTATAAAGAGTTGCATTAGTATCGTTTACCGTGATTCCCAATATACCTTTTCTATGTAGGTAAAGAGCTTTTCTTCCTCAAAATTCAAGAACGCTTCATAGCTCAATCCAAGTAAGAAAGCGATCCTGCGAAGGCAAGCCTCTGATGGAGTCGCCTCTCCTGACTCATACCGGCAGTAAGTGGATTGAGCTATATTCATGTTATCAGCCATCATTTTTTGAGAGAAACTACGCATAGTGCGTAGTTTCTTGATTTTACTACTTAGGGTTTTCATAACTACACGGGTTTTAGTCTTTTCAGGTTTAGATGATTGTAATACTCCGTCCCATCAATGGCATATACTTCTATCTTTATGGGGGAATTGTTATTGGCAGTGCTATACGCATCAAGATTATTATTTTTAAATAATTTTAACCCTATCTTACGGATTTCGGAGCTTTCAGAAGAATATTGACGGCTAAACCGTTGGATTCTAAACTTATCTGAACTCCCGTCTGGTCTGTAGCACACAAAGTAATTTTCTCTTGAAGTCGCTCCAACCACATTGCTTAGGTTAAATGTAATACATGTATCAAATTCAGCATCGATTTCAAGTACTATTTCTCCCATAGCACCCTTACTTCCAAGATAAACTCTATCGTACCCATGGTTAGGGTCATATATCTCATCTTCAATTATAATAATTCCTCCAGTATCTGCGCGGGTAATCATGCTATCCGTAATCGTAGTCCCTTGTTTCCAAAAAATCTTGGATTCTTTTTGTGGATAGCCAGTAGTGTCGAAAGAAACCGTGGACGACACTGCTTCAATTTTGGGATTTACCCTATCAGCCGTAGGATAAGCTTCCACCGTTATTCCTATCTTAGTAGTTACTGTAAGAACATTTGGTTCGAGTCCGGCTAGTTTTAGTGTTGTCATTTCTTTTATTATTAATAAGAAGTTAAAAAGTCAAATATGAGATTCAACAAAATAAATTATTCACAGACATTTTTCTCATTTAAAGATAATATAAAAAATATCATGTAAGAGATTTATTCATTATTTCAAGTAAGTAGTTCTTAGTTTTTAATGACAAGTTCTTAGTTTTTACAAATAACTGTTTATCAGTTTTTTAACTAAAAATAATATCATAAACTCATTTCAAACGAGTACTTACAAAAAATTAATGTTACCCTGATTGAACAATATACGTTAATTACGCCACTACTCAATCCTATCCTCTACTCCTAATACCCAAAAATCGGTTCGGTTACTCTCCTCTTAAAAGAGACTGTCTTTTTCAGACAGCCTCTTTTATTTGGATAAAGTTTACGTGAAACTATTGGTTAGAAATTATCATCTTTTTGGTTTCAAAGACCTTCCCGTCTATTACCAAAGTATAGAAATAGGTTCCCCAACTTAAGTCTCCCGTTTGAATCTCTACATTCCCAGCGCCTCGTGTAGTAACTTCAACGATTTGAACTACATTTCCTGTTACGTCTGTGATATGAATCGCTGCTGACTTGACCGTTCTTGGAATATAATACTGAATATTAGTAGATTGACTGAACGGATTCGGCACGTTTTGTTCTAGTACTGGATTTTCTCCGGTAAGCGTTACTACAGATGAGCTACTTTTTGAATTTGTTTCTTTGTAGCAACAAGATTGTAGGTCGTTACCAAACTGCGTAAGAAGCTTCTCCATACTTTCCAGACGGTTTTTCAAATTGGCATTTTCTTCTTCCAAAGCGGTGATTCTGGCATCAGTAACGACATTCAGTTCTTGAACGGCACTAACCAAAGGAACAGTCAATTCTGCATAGCGGATTCCCATATATTCTCCTGCTTTATCCACGCCGGAGAAAGTACCGTTTGCCGCTTTATCCACTTCTTGTGCAATCAACCCCGTATAACGAATTCCTTTTTGACCTTCGGCGATATATTCATAAGTAACCGGGTTCAATTGAGTGATGAACTCCAATCCTAATTCAGAAGGGCGAACGTTAGTTTTGAGTCTCTTATCAGAGAAAGTGGTCCAGCCTACTTGGCCACCAATAGAAGTAACAGAAGTATTCCCTACAATTACCTTATTGCTTGCGTCCACTATAGCTCCGTTTCCAAGTGCCATAGCATTAGAAAGCCCGGCAACAGAAGCATCAGCACCCTGACCCACAAATGTACTAGCAGTATAATCACTTCTCAAAGC
>CAUJFT010000064.1 GCA_963169475.1 Bacteroidota bacterium
GGTAAGAAAAACGACTACTATAATAGATACGATTTGGGCTGCACTCACCGAGAAAAAGGAGGGTTGTCCGCAAGCATCAACCCCTGTCTGGATACGTAACAAGAAAGAATCTTCGCTTAGTGCCGGAAAAATATAAGCCGAAAACTTGGAGAACGCTACCCCAACGGCTGCTATTGTCCCGGTCTGAATCACCGCAAAAAAGGCCCACCCATACAAAAAAGCTATCAAAGGATTATAGGCTTCTCTTAAATACACATATTGTCCCCCTGCTTTGGGGTACATCGCTGATAATTCACCATACGAAACCGCAGCGATTAGCGTAAGTACACCCGTCAGTATCCAGCCAAGGAGCAGGTAGCCGGAACTCCCCACATTTCTTACCATATCCGCACTTACTATAAAAATACCGCTGCCAATCATTGAGCCAACTACAATCATAGTGGCATCTGTCAATCCGAGAGAAGCCTTAAACTCGTTTTTTGTTTCCATTATTCTCTTTACCTTTTGGTATTACAGACCACAATCTTATGTAATTTTGCGGTAACTACAAAGTTTTATTTTTTAGTCTCCAAATATGAGGTACGAAGTGGCGAAAAAAGGAGGGTTTTTTATTCTAATAATCGCTTGTTTATTAGGATATTATTATGTTTCCTCCTTAAAAAGGGAAATATTCGGGGCTTATATTTTTGGAATGATGGGGCTTTTTGGAGGATACTTTATAATGATTGACTATTATGAAAAATCCCAAGACCTTCAAAAATGGATACAAGGCAGCGCGCTTCTATTTCGATTAGCTATGCTTTTTTCTCTCCCTACTCTATCCGATGATTTTTATCGCTTTGTTTGGGACGGGAAGATAATATTAAGCGGAGGGAATCCCTACCTATTTTTACCCTCGGAGGTCATGAATCAGGCAAAACCCGCCGGATACGGGATAGCGGATATCTTCCCTCTATTAAATTCCCCCCAATATTATTCGGTATATCCTCCCGTCTGTCAGATTATATCCTTCACAGGGGTATTTGTTTTTCCTGAATCTCTTATTGGTTCTGTATTTATTATGAAAAGCATAGTATTTTGTGCGGAAATGCTGAACGTTTTTTTTCTCCTAAGACTAGCGAAACAGTGGAAGGTTAATCAAAAATACGTATTGCTGTATTCTTTAAATCCTATGGTAATTATAGAACTTACAGGAAATCTACACTTTGAAGCACTGATGATTACAGGAATGCTTGGAGCAGTTTATTTTTTGGGTAGGGTAGAGCGGGAAGAGAATATACAGATACAAAGTGCGTATTTTATTCTCTCTACTTTCTTTTTTGCCGTGGCAATTTGTTCAAAGCTACTCCCTGTTGTTTTTTTACTTTTTTTAGTCAGAAAAAAAGGAATAATCCCTTCTATTTACTACGGGTTGATTGTTTTATGCTTTACGATGTTGATGTTTTTACCTTTTTCTCATCTTGATACCTTTTCCCATATTTTTCAAAGCACAAGACTTTATTTCAAGCACTTTGAGTTTAATGCTTCTTTGTATTATCTTATGAAGGCAATAAGCTATAGGATTGTAGGGTATAATTGGATGGTAAAAGTTCCTTTTTTATTTCCCATTTTTACGCTTGCAGGGCTTTATTTTTTAGAGAAAAAGAGATTTCACTCTGATAAATACCCCGATTTTTTATTTCAGTGCGGTTGGTTTTTATTTATCTATTTGGTTTTTGCTACTACGGTAAACCCTTGGTATGTAACGCCATGTATAGCATTTCTTTGCCTTTCGCGATATAAGTTTCCGATTTTGTGGAGCATGTTATTGCCATTGACCTACCTTACATTTTCCGTACATCCATACAAGGAAAAAACTTGGGTCATTTTAGTAGAATACCTTTTACTTGCTTGTTTTTTGGGCATAGAATTATGGCAGACACGCAAAAGCCTCTTTCACAAAGCCTGATGATGTTCAAGATAGGTTTTCATATTTTCTTTCCCCATATACTTAGCGAGCAAATGTTTATCGGTTTTGAGGAGGTCGGTCATCATAAGGCAATCCAATACGTCTGAAAAATCAGGGTCCACATTAAAAGCAAGCATTTTTGCCCCCATTTTTAGATAATGCTTAAACAATACGGGAATTCCCCCCTCTCCTTCCTCCAATTCTGTAACGGCTTCGTTTACGTCCCGAATATCGTCCATTGAGAACGTTTTGTAATAACTAATTGCTTGGGTTTTTCCCTTGAATGGATATTTTGCAGCTACAAGTTCAGAGAGGCCTCCAGCCAGATTATTATGCGTTAAAAACTCTACAATCAGGGTTTTAGAGATGGAGTTCATTTCAGCAGAAATGCTCACTGGACCAATGAGGTATCGGTATTGCATATTTTCAGGGCGCATGATAAATTGGCAAATCCCCGTCCAAAGCAACAAAAGTGGCTGAAAGCTTCGCTGATATTCTTGCGTAATATAAGAGCGTCCTAATTCTAAGGCAGGGTGAACTTGGTCTAATAGTTTGCCTTTAATATTAAAAAT
>CAUJFT010000065.1 GCA_963169475.1 Bacteroidota bacterium
GTAGGCAGTTAGAGCTATGCCAAAATCAAAGCATGGCAGCCATGCTGGTGGACGAAGCGGGGATTGGCAAAACCCACACCGCCAAACGATATGCTCAAAATATGCCAAACTCCTTTTATGTGGACTGCTCTGTAAGCAGCAGGAAGACGGAGTTTATCCGTGCTTTGGCAAAAGCCGTGGGTGTCGGCACAAATGGTAAACTTGCAGATTTATTAGACAACGCTATTTACGCGCTATCCCAAATGGAAAAGCCGTTGATTATCCTAGACGAGGCTGGCGATTTAGAACAGTCAGCGCTGCTGATTGTGAAACGTATCTACAACGCCCTTGAGGATTGCTGCGGGGTATATATGATAGGGGCAGATGGGTTACGCACCAAGATTAATTCGGGCTTATATCACAAAAGGCTGGGGTTTGCAGAATTGTACAGCCGATTTGGTAAACGCTTTACGACATGCTTGCCAACGGTACCACAAGAAAGGATAGAGATGCTGCGAGAAATGGCAGCCGCGATTGCGGTAGCGAACGGGCTTCATGAGAGTAAAGATATTGCTGCCGTTACCAAGGCGGTAGGAATGACAGATGGAGGGATGGCGGATATGCGCAGGGTAAAGCGTGAAATTCAAAAAATTAAGTCTCAAAACACAGAAGTATGAAAAGGTACGAACGTATATTATCGCGGCCCACACCTTCCCAAAAAAGAGATAGATTACGCCAGCAGATTACGGAGCGTACAGGGTTGTCAGAGGAAGAGCAGTTTATGCTTACATTTGAATTAGGGTGCCAGTATGTAGAGAAAAAGCATAGTAATAATCCTCGTATGGTTTGGACATTGCTCACGGATTATTATTCAGGGTTCTGGCCGTTTTGGCGGCAGATGTGGGCGACGGATGATGCTTGCCTTTTGGAGTTAGACTGGCTGGATTCAGAGGGATACACCCAATGCAAAAAGGAATTATTAGACCACTCATGGGTGGACGCTTTGTGGCTTAAATTTAGGAATGAACGCTTAAAATAACTACAAATGGACGCGAAACAAAACAAGAAACTACACGCATTGCTAAATCAACTCAATCTCATGGAGATGAAGCAGAGCTTAGTTGAGCAGATTACGAACGGAAGAGCTACCTCAACCAAGGACATGACAGAGGATGAAGCGAAAGAGTTAATCGCGACATTGTTAGGACAGATTGCAAGAAAAACAGGAGCGCATCCGGCGAACGAGGTTTTGCCGGACGGCGATAAATACAGGAAAAGACTCATTGCAATGGCTTATAATATGTCCCCAAAACCGGAAAATCCACAACAATTTGTCAAAGATTGGTGCGAGAAATACGGAGTATTTGGCAAAAAGAAGCCATTTAATGACTACACTATATCAGAGTTAATAGGGCTGATTGAGAAGTTTAAAAAGGTGGTGAATAATGTAAAAGGATAAATTAATGCGTGGCTATGGCGAAACGAAAAACCCTCAGTATGGCAGCCTTTATCGCAAAAAAATACACAAAGATAGAGTTCGTAAGCGAAGATTTCAAAAGGGCTTTTGGGGAGGTGGAGGTCGGAAGCAGATGGTTAGTGTACGGGGAAAGTGGAAATGGGAAAACCGAATTCTGCGTGCAGCTCGCAAAGGAACTAAGCTACTTCGGGAAAGTAGTGTATGTATCGAAGGAGCAAAGCGATAAATCTTCCCTGCAAGGTTGCTTTATTCGCAATCATATGGGGGAAAGAAACGGTTCAATAACCCTCCTCAAAGACGTAACCTTCGAGGAAATGTGTGAGATAGTAAATCGCCGAAGTATAAAGGTTGTAATTATAGATTCATTGGATTATCTCAAACTAAACGCAGCACAATATACAGATATGCACGAACGATTCCCCAAGAAATTGCTTGTGTTTGTAGCATGGGCAGAGGGCAAAAAACCCAAAACATCATTAGCCAAAGATGTTGAATATATGGCGGATGTAAAGGTAAGGGTGAATGGATTCGTAGCCTTCCCAAGGTCAAGATACGGAGGCAATGAACCGTATGTGATATGGAAACAAAAAGCGCACGAAATACATCCGTTTTTAAGAGAAAGAGAACAGGGTTATGAGAAAATATGAGGCACATGACGAGGCTATAAGGAATATAGATAGGTATTTCTATAGCAAAGGATATAGAAGGTCCTCAATATACAGAAAGGTGATTGCTGTATATTTTAGGATTGGGCGTACCACTTATTACAGGATACTGGGAGAGCAGAAGGCAGAGGGGCAAACAGAGTTACTGTTGGGTGTATCGCCGGTGGAGCGGCTCACAGAAATAGGCATTAGTATAGGAACACAGGTGCTTTCAAAGAAAGACCTCATTCTATAAATCAAAAATTTTCAAACTTTATTTTTTAATTATTATGGCAAAGCTAAAAATCACAGAAAATCAGGCTCGAGGAAAAGCGGAAAGGCTCGCAGAAGTCACGGCAGCTATCCGCAAAAACGAGGCAGAAATGAACGAAAAACTGAACAATCTCCACCAGGAGTATGCAACGAAATCGGCAGCATGGATAGAGGAAGAAAAGAAACTCAAGAAAGAATTATTGGAGTACGTAAAGGCTAATAGGAGTTTGTTCCCTACCAATAAACGCTCCTTCAATTGGGGTTCGGTTAGGTTCAGCTACAGGCTTACTCCACCCAAGGTTGGGATTGTGTCCGGAATGACTTGGGATATGGCAGTAGATAGGCTAAAAGAAGCGGGATTAGTTGAGTATGTAAGGACAATCGAGGAAGTATCCAAGGAGGCTATCCAGATTGCAGTAGATTCACCAGAGGGCGGAAACGAACTCAGGGCAGAGCTGTCGAAAATGGGTATCACCATTACACAGTCAGAAAAATGGGATGCTGAAGTAGCCGAGGTAGAATTGGTTTAACGAAATTAATTAGGGGGGCAACGGGTTCAGCGAATGCCGCAGGTTCAAGCCCTGCCCCCCCTCTACAAATATAACCTAATATTGTAATTACTGTCATGAGAAAACTAAAGCTAAACCATGAGATTGTAAGGGAATTGATTTCACTCATGGAAAAATCAATAGAAAACATGCATGAAAATATGCGGGAGATGAATACCCGCGACCCTAAAGCATGTTTCACCCTGGAATGGGCAGTCATAAGCATAGTACTGGAAGTACATAAAACGCTATTTATCCGTATGAGGGCAATCGAAACCGCTTTCATCATGGGTAAGAACCCGGTTCTGAAGATTAATACCGCAGAAGCTCACGCGCTCAATACGCTGGTGAGTTACCAGGACAATCATATCCTATCAGCACAGGTACTAACCCAACTAAAATTAGTATGATAGTATTCATCTGGGCTACAATTGTAACAGCATCACTAATATTTCACATATTCAATAAAAATGACAAAGACAGACATTGAAACCATCACCACATTAGCTCTCCTTATTGAGGAAAAAAGCAAAGAATTGGAAGTGTTGAGGGTAGCAGTTGAGAACCTCAAAAAATCACAACAGTGGCACCATAGTGGCAAAAGAATGGAAGACGTGGTGAACCTGTTCTGTGATGAGGATATAACCAAAGACCATATTATTTCTGATTCAAGACTTGCCGGAATCGTGAACAGAAGATACATGGCAATATATACACTGCGTATCGGATTGCAATACACACTCAAGGAAATCTGTGGCTACTTCCATAGAGACCATTCTACGGTTATCTATGCCGTAAAGACACACCGAGATAGAATGCAATACGATATAGAGTATCGGAACTTATATAATAGGTTAATAAAAATATGAGAACATTCGCAATAGAATCCACCCGCTACACGGGCGAACTTCGCTACACATTCAATGACAAAGGGGTATTGGTAGCATTTTCGGTGGAGAATGCAGAGATAGAGACAGAGAAACTGCTTGCTATCGTATCTATGCTCCCACCAACCGCAGCAAAGCTGGTAGAAATGATAGAGAGCGCCCAAAAGTAGAAAACATTAGTACGGTTTTATGAAATAGTCGAAGATATACCAGACTTTGAAAAGTTTTGGACAAAGTACCCACGGAAAGTAGGAAAACTCGAATCGCAAAAGGCGTATGCGAAGATGAAAGACACAGAGAAAATAAAGGCATACGGATATTTGCCCAAGTATCAAAAACAAGCGGACAAAGATAAAGTTGCCTATCTATACCCAGCTACCTATTTGAATCAAAGGAGGTGGGAAGACGGGTAGGATAGTAATTTAGAATTTAACACCTAATCCCCATTGTTTAGCTTCTTTATTATACAAGCCTAAATCACCATTGCGCTCTATAATATAGTATTGGCCATGTAGCTTAAACATCTCATCCTCTATACGATTTCCCGTTTTTGCTGCGGGAGATTCTGTATGTTGCAAGTTTTTGTAAACACAATGAAAAATATATTTCCCTTTTTTATCTTCCAATGCAAAAGCCAAACCATTTGTGCCTTTTTCGGAAAACCATTTCCCAACAATATTACCATTTAGATTATTGACTACATCTTTCATCGCTTTCTCCTCCTCAATGGTTGCACCCAATATATTCACTTCTAAATCGGGTGTGTAGTGCGTGAAAGCCCAAGCTCCTTTTTCGATGTCTTTATTAATAGTGGTAAGATGGTAAAAAATATATAGTTTTTCGTATTTACTCCTCGCTTCATGTAGTTCTTTGCCAATGGCTTCGATTTCTGCCTTGCTATATTTTGAAGGAAGCCCAATGTTAAGGTTGCATTTTGAAATGCCTTGCCATGGTTCTTCCGATATTAGTGTGTAAGGAGTCGATAATTTACTTTCCTTCTTATTATCTGCTCCGCACCCAAGCAAAAGGAGAATAGCAATAATTAAGGACAAACATATTTGTTTCATAAACTTGTGAAATTATTAGGTGAATAAGATATAAAAGCGGAACAAAACAACACATTTTTTTTCATTTTACAATATTTCCTAATCTTTTTTTAAATTTATTTGGAAATCTCGAAATAAGTTCTTTCCTTTGCCATTGCCAAACAAAAATATACTTGGAGGGACTGCATACAACAGTCCAGCAAGAGCATTGCAAGGGCTTTTTTTGTGCCTAAGCGTAGCCTATTGATACAGGCGGCTTTTGCCTCTCCGTTCCCGAAAGGGGGAAATCCTTCCAAGGTTTTTGTTTGGCGACACGGGGAGTGCAAAGCCGCTTTTCTTTTGCACAATTTCGAGTCTTTCCAGCCAAACAAAGACAATGAAAACAAATCAAACCACGGGCTTAGTCCCACAAGTATTCAACTACGACTCCCATGAGGTAGAAGTCGTGATGATCGATGACGCTCCCTATTGGGTAGCAAAGGATGTGTGTGATGTATTGGGAATCCAAAATCACATACAAGCACTCAGCGGAAATCCAAAATCAGGAGCATTGGGGCTTGATGATGATGAAAAGCTGAGGTATAGAATCTATACCCCCCAAGGAGGAACCCAAGAAACATGGCTTGTAAATGAAAGCGGATTGTACAACCTGATATTCCGCAGCAACAAACCCGAAGCCAAACGTTTTCGTAAGTGGGTAACGAGTGAGGTATTACCCGCTATTCGTAAGACAGGCGGCTATGCTTTATGGAATTGTGAATTGGCACTCTATACTACACAAGTAGGAGGGGTAAGCGTGAGAGCTACTTTGCATGAGGGTAAAAAGTATTATCACTTAGGAGATTTATTAGCGTCTTTGGGCAGCAGTAGCAAAGGCTATCGCACTGCTAAGACCCAGTGGCTTTCTCCCTATGCCATCAAGCTAAAGCCCCAGACTTTTGCCCGTCCTACCTATTTTACAGATACTGTTGGAATGGCTTATGTAAAGTTGAGAAAGTCAGTCTCTGTGCAGTTACCGCTTTGGGAAGGAGGTCATCATGAATAAGGCAGAGGTATTCTTAGAGAGCGTCAAGGATGAGATAGGGGCTAAGGGGATAGAAGATATTCAGCGGACCCTCATCGCCTTGTTTGTTTCTCACTATATAGCTACGGCAGAAGGAAGCGAATCGAAAGAAGAGCGAATAACCCATGCAGAACATTTCCGATACCTATTTTACTTAACAGAAGAGATAAAGCAAGGGATTGTATAACAAAAAAACGGCTACCTTTTGAGGGTAGCCGTTTTTATTTAAATCATATTCCTAAATCCTTATTAAATGCTTTGATAAAATCTTGAAAGTTGCTATCAAAAATTTGTTTTGCTGCTGTATCAATCGCTGGGTGGTGTCCAATGAATTGTCGTTTGGGGATAGGGATAGAGAAGGTGGTCTTCTTGGTTAGTGCCATTGCCTTCCAGCGGCTATCCCCAGTTTCCTTGAATTTTGCCCAAAAAAATTTTCTACTTTGAGGCGTTACGCTAATTGTAAGCGTCCCTCCCTCGTTGTGAACAGAGGCATAAGGCAGAGAAGAACTAAATTTTATTTGCCCCTTGCTTAATTCCGCCAGTATAGATTTACGCAAATCGCCACTCCGCAGCATAAGTGAACCTAAATGGTTAGGATACTTTGTGGGTTGCCAGGCATCCCCAAAAAAAGCCTTTCGCTCAAAGTTCCTATCAAACTCATCCGCAACCTCGACTTTAAGGTTACTTAAAATTCGGTTAATGAAATCTTCAAATGTCATTATTGTAGTGGGTTTAGTCCGACGCTCAAGCTGATGGACGGCGTTGGAGTGGAAGTATATTGAATGAGTGCGCTATTATCCACGTACTGTAATACATAACTCATCGTATATGCACGAACCCCATCATCCCGCTTTACGAACCGTAAGCTCGTCCGGGTCAGGTTCCCGTACTCACCCTGACCGGGTGGCGCCCATCCGTGTAAAGCGGCGTGGATAGCGGCTAAGAGGTCGAATATTTCAAACGCCTTATCCCTTTGCGTATCCGGAGCTTTCGCATTACTATTGGAGAGTGCCATATCATAGACGTTTATGTCTATTTGGGCAATGCCTCTTTGAGTATGCTTTCCCTCATTTTCAAAACGGGATTCCCTAAAATGCACGAGAGCCGCAGGAAATTTAAGCGGAGCTTGTGTATAATAATCCATCTGTCCCCAATTAAGGTCAATATATTTGAGGGTTTCCACCTGTTCGCCCAACCGAACTTGAATTAATTTTAAAATTTCTTTCATTTTTCGTTAATATGTTTACTGACGGCTTCCTTATATTTATAATACGGGTGCTGCTTAGGGAAAACCACCTCCTGCTTACCCGGATTAAAGCGAAACATCTCCAATCACTTCTCCTTGTTTTTGTCGAGCTGCGTAGTGGCTTTTTCTCCTTTCTTAATCTCCTGTGCCGAATCGCTAAGTGGATATTTACCTTTGCGCACTTGTGTAACGGTACATCTACATCTCCAGCCGTTTGGTGGGAAATACAAATCCCAGAAAGGGTCATCGCTGGGTAGTGTGATATTATGTAGTTTCTCATGGCTATCCCGTACTTTGTCATCACTCGCCGTACGGTATTGCAAGTCGTAGCGGTCGCCGTCCTTCTCAAACTCCGCCCACTTAGCAGCCATTTGCGCGGACGAAGTAGCAAATTGATACTCGGCTTTCAAATACTGTTGGTTGTAGTTCGTATGGATTGCGGTTACATCTGCCTTGAATTCGGGAAACGGCTTTATCTTCCCCTCCTCATCCAACAATAATGATGACACCTCCTTTAGTTGGGCTTCTGTTTTGCAGCCCGAAAATACAAAAATGTCTTTTAATAAAGACTCCTTCATCCTCTCCGGTATCTGATTATCTGTAATAGATGGGTTAATTGCACTTGTCAAAATAGACTCAGTGGCATTTATTAACTCCTTTACGGGTTTATCTGCCAGCATTTCACTGGTGTATCCCCCTTTTTTGTGTATATGGGCAATCGCTTTATTGAATACTTTGGTCATCTTATCCCACCATTCAGGCAATCCATTTTGAAATGTGTGGCTATGGGGTTCAGACTCCCCACAGTTTGGGCAAGCTGTAGGAGGGCTTGTGAAACCGTAAAGATAGTTGAGGTATTGGTTGGAAAGCCCTGCGTTTTCGGCAGGGCGACTCAAAAAACCGCTTTAGGCTTGAGTTCTATGCCGAATTTATTGCGGATAAAATCCGCGTCAATGTCAAAGTATGGCATTGCCTCCGTTGTGCGTTTCCACAATCCTTCTATGTCTTCTTCTTCCACAAAAGAAAATACAAGCCCCGAAGGAATAATTTCCAATGTAGAAAGTGCAGGAACCACGGTATGATTCATGTAAGACGCAACCATTCTTTTATCGCTGCGAATTAACTTCGCAAGGAGTTGCTGATTTGCTTCCTCCTTTGAGTAGTTGCCATTTTGAGTATCTTGTCCAATCACTGCACCGGAAATCAACAAACTGATTTCCTGATTACACAATTGAATAAATCTTTCAAAAATAGCTCCATCGCTATTAAGTGCATCTACGAACTCGAAAGATTCTGATTCGTCTATGATGAGATAAGGGGCACTCCCCATATCCCGTAGCATATTTTCTGCCTGAGCCAGCATTCTGGGGTCTCCGGTATCTGTCTTTACGACCCGTGTCGGCATTCCGAATATTTCGCAAAACTCCGACCAACAACTAGTAGCGAAGCGTTTCATAATGACGTGGGGTACTGCTTTATTGATTAACCCCAAGTTCTCCGGGTACCCAAACGCAAATATAGTTGTGTTAAATTCTGTGAGCGTTTGATACTCTATCCCATCATTACTATTCGCCTTTAGTTTGATGATTCCTTTCAGAGGCTCTATATGTGTACGGGGAATTACCTCCAATGCCCATTTTCCTCCCCCGTCTTGGATAAGTTGTACCAGACTATAACCATAAAATACAGAGAGAACCATTTGCCCAATCAATTTTTCAAGAAATTGGCTATTCTTTAAGGCTGTCGTTGCTTCTTCGTTGGGCTTACCATTTTTGTCCTTTAACACGAACTCGGCAGCTGCTACGGTTTCCACCCGATGACTGATTTGAGAACTCAATACTGCATCCATCGTGCATATTTCATAAATCTCCATTAGCCGTGTTCGGTTTGGCGTGGTAACCGACTCTGCCGAACGCAATGCGTTTGTCCAGTCCTGTATGTCAATGCGTTGCCGTAGCAGCTGGTTTTTGACTAATTGGCTGGCAAGTTTCTGGTTTTTTCGTTCTTTTGATACTTTATTTTGCGTAGCTGTAGGCAGAAACAAACTACGGATATTTTGGAGGAATGTCATTAGTATTGGTGATTAAATTTTTGATTAGAACCTAATTTGAATTTTAATAAAGCCTGCCCGTCTTCGCCTGTAATGAGGGGAAGGGTAGGGCTGATTACCCCATCAGCAACCCCTTTGAGCCAGTTTACCGCTCTATCGTACCTGTCTTTTGCTTTTGTATCAAGTATATCCACATTGGAAAGCCGAATGATGTACCATAACGCAATATTCTTGACTATTTCCATTAGCAGAGGGTCGCGTTCTGTTCCGGTTTTCGAAAAGATAGTATCCACATCATAGATGTTAAGATAACTCTTCGTTTCTTGTTCCGCTGCTGCTATATTTTGCAGGACAATGTCAGAGTCTTGCTCTACTATCTCGTTGAGCTGATAATTGTACAAGACAGTATTTAATTCTTCTGGGGTTACAAATGCCATATATTTACAATTTAATATTTACGATTTGCTTTTTCACCAATTTTATATCTTTTCGTATTGGTTTTTTTAATTGATACTTTCGATAGTTTTTCTATCGCATCTGCATCTGCGTCCGGAGCATCATCATGTGTACTGTACCCTTCCTCTATTCCTTTGAGTTGGTTTACTCCAATTTGGAAAGAAGGAGAGGTTTTGTGTGCTATATTATAAATAATCTGTCCGTGCTGATAGTAAGGCAGTAAGGTCATAATACGGTCGAATTTTGCGATTTTAGTCCGGGTGCTTTTAATCAAACGCAAAGGTTCGGGGCACAGTTTTTTGACTTCATTATATACCTCCCTCATCACAATCTGCAACGCTTCATTCCAGAACTGAGATTCAAAATAAAAAGGCACTTTAATTTCCTCTTTAACGGACTCTCTAAACATATACATCCATTTTATTGCGTCCGCCATTTTACATTGGCGCACAAAGCAATCGATGAGGTAGTATTTCTCTTTGTATAGTCCCCATACCCTCACGGCATTGAAATCCGCTGTCGGAGAATCGGAGTAGGCTACGTCCCAATGAGCAATCACTCGCTCAAAGGATTTGAGGGGAGGCAGTACCCCCCACTGTATATACTCCTCTTTAAATATAGTTCCGGCGGCGTAAGGAGTGTTATTATACTCTGCCTCAAAAGATAATACGCCAATATCTCTTGATAATTTGGCATAGTATTCTTTCGTGTACTTCTGATACCAAGTTGGGTTGCCTTGTTTATCGGTTGCATTTACTTGTATGTACTCAAAACCCTCCCTGCTGTCTCTTATATGTGAGAGTATTGTATGCTCCGCAAACACATTATTTACTTGAATATATCTTGAGCCACGAATGTCGGTAGTCGGAATTAACTCCTCACAAATCCAGTTTGCAAACTCTTCAACCCTCTTGGGGTTTTTTGCAATCTGACGAGTATCCAAATCGTCTGCTACAATATAGTCGGGACGATATTGCCTATATCGAATCCCTCTTGGGGATTGCCCCACCCCTATTGAGAAAAAAGCACAATCATTTTGTGTTACAAACCGCCCCTGCTCCCATGAACCCTGAGTTCTTTGCGCGCCCCAATCGTGTATCAGTAACTGGTTCGCCTCGAACTGCGCCTGTAGGTCGGATAGCAATATATCCGCCCTTTCTTTGGTTTGCCCAACCAATAACATTACTTTGAGTTCGTTATTTATCCAGAGCCAAAGCGGGATAAAAATATCAAGGTGGGTGCTTTTTGCCAATCCTCTCCCCCAACCCAATAATAGTTTACAGTGCCTATCTGCTTTGATTTTATCCGCTGTTGAGAGATGAAAATCGGCACATTTAGACGTTGCGTAGTTTGGAAAGTAAGTGCCTACAAAAAAGCCATAATCTGAAGCTGCGCGCTCCTTTCTCACAAGTTGGTCTAGTTCCGTCTCAAAAATAGGCACTTGTACACTATCCGTAATAGTTTGGATTAGTTGCCTGTATCGTTCGCGTGCGGCTTTCTCTCTCGCCGGATTTTTTTTTGCCATTATTTGATACTGTTAATGAAACGCATAGATAAGTCCGTGAACAAATTTAGGTATTCAGGACTGTTTTTTGCAATCCATGGCAAAAACTCTTCAAAGGTTTGTATCGCCTCGGCAACGCTCCTTTGCGTCAGGCGCTCTATTTCTTTTCCAAGTATGGACTTGGCATCATACTCCGCCTTGGTCGGCACTCCTCCGTGAGCGTTTATCTGCGTGTTGAGTGCAGCCATTTGTTTGTAAGTGTCCTGCAGCAATTGCTTTGGCGTTACTTTTCGAAGCACACGCTCCTCGTCCCATTTTTCGGCATTAATCCATTTGCGTAGCGTTTTAGGGTTTATCTTCACCGACCTACATATTTCCTCTTGGGTCATTTCTCCTTCCATATAATAGCTCTTTGCTATTCGTTTCTGTTCTGTTTTCATATATTCCCCTTTTTTGTGCAAAAGAGGGCGTTTTAGGGTTAAAAATAAAATAAGTGTCCGTATATGAATGCTTATTATAAGTCTGTGTACAGTGCGATATACCTTTGTAGTAAATTTTACAGAAATGCAAAAATCGGTCAAATTATACGAAATTATTGCCAAGAAAGGAGAAACCCCAACGATTATGCTACATGGTTATATCGGGCAAGACGATATGATTAATAGTGTAGATTTCATGAGGGAGTTCGACGCAGCTACAGAAAATTGTGGAGAAGTAATATTCAATATCAATTCCGGGGGAGGCTCTGTGATACAGGGCTTCTCCATTGTTGACCAAATCAAAACAAGAGGTAAAAAAATCACAACTCAAGTCTTCGGAATGGCTGGGTCAATGGGTTTTGTTCTCATGCTGCTGGGGGATAAAATACAAATTTCCCGCAATAGTAATATATTAGTTCATAGAGTGAGTGGGGGAGGTTTTGGTGATGCCGATTCATTAAGGGAGGTAGCAAATAAATGCCAAGAGTTTGAAGAAAGTATTATCAAAATGACAATTGAACGCACAAAGTTGCCAGAAGAAACGGTGAGAACTTGGTTCAAATCGGGCGTTGATAAATGGTTCAATGCTACCGAAGCCCTAAAAATGAACTTGGTTGATGAGGTAATTGGAGGGGACGGAGATGCTCCCAAAGTCGCTCAAAACATGAGCGAAAAAGAAGTCTTTAATCAATTTTATAATAAATTTAATACGGAAAAAGTAATGAAGGAATCACAGTTAAAACTGCTTGGTTTACCTAAAGATGCCACTGACGATGAAGTAGAGGGAAAAATCAAGCAGATTACGGCGGAGAATAAAGCCATGTCCGAGAAGATTGAAAAAATCGAATCGGACGCTGCGGAAACATTGTTCCAAGAATTGGGTCTGCCCGAAGACAAAAAGCAAGCGTTTATGAATGTCTGCAAGCAAGCAGGTATCGAACAAGCCAAACTCGTTTTTGAGAATGTAAAGCTGGGAAAGGGGGGAGAAATGAGAAACCAAAGCATTAGTGATGCCATCAGGGGGTTCCAGAACCAGCCCCATCCCGAAAAGGACACTAGAGATTGGACGTACATTGATTGGGCTAAGAAAAACCCAGAAGGGTTAAAAAATATGTCTAAGGAAGATAGAGACAAACTCAAAAAGTAAATTTTCACCATTAATAATAAATATAAAGTAATATGTCTTTGTACAAACAAATTTGGTTAGATGCGGTGAAGGACGGATTCTATACCAATGCGGGTTTCGCTTCCCGTGCAACCGATATGTCCACGTTCGTAGAAAACGATAAAATCAACCTCGCCGAGCTTGGGGTCACACCAGAAGTGTATATGAATAGTGCTGGTCCGTTCAATCCGGTGAATGTGGACGATGTCCATATTGAACTAGAGCTTCGTAGGTTCGATAGCCAGAGTACTCGTATTAAGAACGCGGACAGAGTAGAACTGGCCTATGATCAGGTAAAAGCCTATACGGACAAACATCAGAAATCAATTCTTGATTTCATGAGAAAGCGGGCAGCGTTTGAGTATGCACCCACTTCTCATACCAACAATACCCCTATCCTGAAAACATCTGGAGTGGCGAACGCTTTGGGGCTTAAGAAAATTAGGATGGCGGATATCATTGCCTTGCACAAGGCATACAACGACAACGACTGGCCCGAGGAAGGGCGTATCCTTGTTCTTAATCCTTTGCACTTTGCGGAGCTATTAGAAGAAGACGCAACCCTTCTTAAAGTATTTGCGAATGTCCAACAAGGTACGCTTGCACCCAAATTGTATTCTTTTGACGTGTACCAATTCTCAAAAACCCCTACTTACGATGTAACCAGCGCGCCAGTTAAGAATGCCTTCGGTGCAGCAGGTAATCCGGCATCTATCGCATACATGGAAACAGAGGTAATGAGGGCTGAAGGAAGCTGGATGATGCATCACGCTACAGCAGAACAAGACCCTGTGTATCGTGCTGATACAATCGGGTTCTCCTGCAGGGGACTTCACCTTCCTATTCGTGCTATTAGTCAATCTGCAATTGTTTCGATTTGATAAAACTTATATGGGAAACGCGTTTTTTGAACAAGCACTTAGTCAAAGTTTCATTGTAGTTATACTGTTGGTTGTACTACATTTCATGTATCAACATTTGAAAAAAATGATGAGTGAAAATGAAGCTCGCACAAAGGAGTTGGAGGAGAGGATTGAACTTTTGCACAAAGAAAGAAAAGAAGAGAGGGCTGAACTCGTGGCACTCACCACAGGTCTCCGCACAATCATAAAAGAAAACAGTACATTTATTGAGAAACTATCAGGTATCATAGAGGCATCATATAATTCTAATAAACCGGTATGAAAGAAAAAGAAAGTCAGACCTCTCCGGAGGATGTAAAACCCAAGGTAGAAGAAGCAA